>CABSEO010000044.1 GCA_902476665.1 uncultured Emergencia sp. | reverse complement strand
CCTGAATATATCAAAGTGGAAGACTTTATGATAAAGAATCCGATAACCTGCAGAGGAGATTTGACGAGAAACCGCTGCATCAAAAGAATGCGAGATCATCATATTGACACGCTGCTTGTAGTTGATGGAGAACGGCATTTAAGGGGTATTGTTGGGAGAAAAGCATTGTTTAAAGCAAATGAGCCTTTGGTTGCGGCGGAAGAAATGATGTATCCCGTAGCCTACACTGCTCATATTGGTGATAATATTGTGGACGTGCTGAAAACCATAGAAGAAACCGATGTCAACAATATTCCCGTTCTGGACGCACAGGAGCGGCTGGGGGGACTTTTAACCAACAGTAATTTAGTTTCTACTTTAAGTAAACAGTTCTTGACAGACGATGTGATTTCACCGGCTCCAGCAGAGGGGGTGAATCACGCATGATTGCATTATTCCAGTATATGAAAGAAAATATTTCTCAAATCGGGGAACTGCTCCTTGAGCATATCGAAATGACAGCTGTTGCCGTGGGACTTGCCATCGTAATTGGCGTGCCTCTGGGCATTTTTATTAGTTATGTTAAGAAAATGGGAAAACCTATTATTGGGGCTGCCAATGTGGTACAGGCGATTCCCAGTATGGCACTTTTAGGTCTTGCGATTCCGCTTCTGGGTATTGGGGCACTGCCAGCTGTAGTTATGGTAATCATCTATTCCCTGCTGCCCATCATAAAGAATACTTACACAGGTATTTCAGGAATTGATCCTGAGCTTGTTGAGGCAGCAAAGGGAATCGGCCTGACAAAATGGCAGGTATTATATAAAGTCAAACTTCCATTGGCACTCCCTGTCATCATGGCAGGCGTGCGCATTTCTGCAGTGACAGCAGTAGGTCTGATGACCATGGCAGCTTTTATTGGTGCCGGAGGTCTGGGCTATCTGGTCTTTTCAGGTATTCGTACAGTCAATAATCTGCAGATTCTGGCAGGAGCCGTTCCTGCGTGTCTGTTGGCATTGCTGGTGGATTTTCTTATGGGTTTAATAGAAAAGCTGGTTACACCGGTCAGTCTGCAAAAATCTTTTGCATCCTCTCAGGACCAGCAGAGAAAAAGAAAGCGGGACAAAATCATACTTGCCACAGCAGGAATTTTAATTCTGGTTCTTGTGGGAAATACCGCGCTTGGAGGCCTGCAGAAAGAGGAAAAAGTGATCTCTATTGGAAGCAAGGATTTTACGGAGCAGTTGATTCTGTGCAATTTATATGCAGAACTCATTGAAGCGGAAACAGATATTAAAGTGGATAGAAAAGAGAATCTTGGTGGAACACAGGTTTGTTTTGAGGCCATGGAAAAAGGCGAGATTGATATGTATATTGATTATACAGGCACTATTTATATCAATATTCTCAAGCATCAGGCCAAAAGTGATATGGAGGCTGTATTCAATGAGTGCAAGACAGAAATGAAGGAAAAGTATGGCATCGATGTGCTTCAGCAAGCAGGTGTTAACAATACCTATACTCTTGCAGTAACGGAACAGACTGCTGAAAAGTATGATCTGGAAACTATTGCTGATCTGAAAAAGTGTGATTCTGAACTGGTTCTGGGAGCGACATTAGAATTTCTTAACAGAGAAGATGACGGCCTTCCCGGACTTGTAAAGAAATACGGATTTGATTTTAAGAAGACGGTAGGCATAGATGGTTCTCCCAGATTTACTGCCCAGCAGACGGGAGAGGTGGACATTGTTGATGCTTTTGCAACTGATGGTCTTCTAAAGAAATATGATTTGAAGGTGCTGGAGGATGAAGATGAATTCTTTCCTCCATACTATGCTGTTCCGATGATTAATGAAGAAACTCTGGAGAAATACCCTGAACTGGAGGGTGTCATCAATAAGTTGAGTGGGATTCTGACTGATGAGGCCATGCAGAATATGAATTATCTGGTAGACGAAGAAGGGCAAGAGCCTGCAGATGTGGCCAGATCCTTTTTAGAAGAACAGGGGCTGCTCTAAAAACGGCTACTAATATAAACGTGAAAATGAAAAGCGGCGTCATTCAATCCAGGCGCCGCTTTGTGGTTCTAGTCATTGGATTCTGTTTTTTCTGATACAGTCACTTCCACTGTGTATTCTTCTCCTGCGAACTGTTCAATAAAGCTTTTAATTGAGGAAGAGGCTTTATTTGAGGCTTCGGTAAGCAGTCCTTTTTCCTTAGCTTTCTGTTCCATCTTTCCTTTCTGTTCTTTATTAAAGGTGTTATAGTCAGTCACTTTTAGAGGATTAAATATGCTGGTGGTTTCGTCAAAGACCTCCAGACTGTCTTCATCTATCTGGTGAGACAGAATCTCTGCTTCCGGCAGTTTTACTGTAATTTTACTTCCGCTGACGGAGACCTCGGCTTTGGAAAGGTTTACGCCAGCTTTGATTTCACCGTCATAGGTGATGATAAAGCCTTTTGTGGTAAAAGGAAGTCTGACGCCATAAAAGTCCTTGCTGTTCTCAAATTCAGCCATATTGGTATAAGAATATGTAAGGCTGGCATATTCACTGATTTCTGTCAGTTTATTCTCTAATACTACCGCAGATATTTCTGTATCGTCACCTTTTCCGGCGGATTTTCCAAAGAAAAAGCAGACCAGACAGAGAATGAGTATTGCTGCGGCAAGAAATGCAAAACGTTTGATATTCTTCATAGTTTTCCCCTTTTCGACAAATTAAGTAGTATCTTCATTTTAGCATGAAATCGTAAAAAAACAATATTTTTACCGAGGAACATAAAAATCCTTGTAGTTCTTTTTTTAGAGAGATGATAGAATTGGTTTTATAATAGATAAAGTCCAGTAATTGAATAAAACTATTTGTATATGACAGGAAAGGAAAGTGGAGCCATGTCGGAGAAGGTAATCATTATTGGAGGCGGACCTGCCGGGACGGCAGCTGCACTATCCTGCAGAAAAGCGGGATTTAGAACAACTCTGATTGAAAAACGGACACTGGGAGGAACCTGTGTCAATCAGGGATGCATTCCCACCAGAATTTATCTGAATGCAGTGAAAGCTGCCGGTTATCTGAATCGTCTCGGCCTGGAATCAAAGGAGAACTTTCGACCGGAAAAACTGAGAGAGATGGCTGCAGAAAAGATTCGCCAGATGGTTTTTGGTCTGGAGTATCTGCTGCAAGAGTGGAACCGAGCTTCTGACGGGAGAGGTGCAGTCTGTGGAACTGGGTGTGATTCGACTGAATGACGGGAGAGTCCTTAAATGTGATTACTGCATTATTGCAACCGGTTCAGAAACCACAGTTCCGGATCTGTTTTCCTGGAAAAACAGATATGATGCAGAAAAACTACTGTTTTCTGAGAAGGTGCCTGAAGAAGTTCAGATCGCAGGTGGTGGGGTTCTGGGCATTGAGCTTGCCGTAATTCTAAAAAATTTTGGATGCCGGGTTACTCTTTTTGAAAAAGAAAAGCACATTCTTCCTGGCTGGGACAGGGATGTGAGTATCAGTATCAGAAGCCATCTGCAGGATCAGGGGATCCAGATAGTGGAAAATTCGGATAAAACGGTATTTGACGATGTTGTTTTCTGCTGTGGAAGGAAACCTGTTCTTCCTGAGATGCTGACCAATGACAGCAGATTTGTTCATGTTCTGGGAGGTGCGGCAGGAGGTACTATGACAGCTGACAAAGCGAGGGAAGATGGTGAGATGATTGGCAGTATATTGAGGAACAGCAGTACTGCAGAATCAGTTAAAGTTCAGACAAGGTGTCTGTTTACGCCGCTGGAAGCAGCAATGACCGGAGAATTGCTTCAAGAGAACTGCATAGAAGGTTATTCTGGTGCCGATATGGCGGCTGCCGGTATGATCTTTTCCACACAGGGTGCTTTTGCAAAAGCTGTCATGGAAAAGGAATCGCACATACTGACAGGTTTTCATATTGTATCTGCGCTGGCGTCAGAGACTATACAGACAGGAGCTCTCGCAGTTGCAAATCAGATGACTGCCGAAGAATTTCTAAGAAATACAGCACCGCATCCCACTGAGGGCGAAATTCTTCGAGAAGCAGTCAGGAGGCTTCTATGAAACTGATCATAGAAAACTCGAAAGATCCGAGACACAATCTCGCAAGAGAAGAAGCTCTGCTTCAAGGAATTGAGCAAGAAACGCTGTATCTGTGGAGAAACAGCCCTTCTGTGATTATCGGACGGAACCAGAACACTTTTGCAGAAATTGATGAAGCTGCGGCAAAAGATGAAGGGGTTCTGATTGTTCGGAGATTAACCGGAGGCGGAGCCGTATATCACGATCTTGGCAATGTGAATTTTTCTTATATCTTTCCGGGAGGGGATCCGGACAAGAGAAGACTTCAGGGCATCAGAATGCTGGAGGAATGGTTGTCGGCTTCAGGGGCAGACTGTGTTTTTTCAGGAAGAAATGATATCTGTATAAGGGATCGTCAGGGGCATCTGTGCAAAGTCTGCGGGACGGCAATGACGCAGAGAGGAGATAAGGGAATATTTCATGGATGTGTTCTGTTTGACTGTGATCTGGAAATGATGAGCAGAATACTGACTCCTTCGAGAGAAAAGCTGTGGTCAAAAGGTGTGACGTCCGTCCGGAGCAGGGTGACAAATCTCAGACAGCAGACGGACCGGCTGAGAAGTATGAACCGGGAGGCGTTTTTTTCCGGCTGGACAGCTTTTCTCAAAGAAAGACATGAAGCAATCGTGCAAGGAGGAGTTTATGACAGAGAGGATTATATCAGGTCTTTGATGGAATGCCGATATGGTAACAGGGAGTGGAATTTTGGGAGAAATCCGGCCTGCACTGTAGAGAACTGCAGACGCTTTCCTGCAGGTACTGTAACAGTCCGCATGGACGTACAAGAGGGCAGGCTGGTTTCCTGTAGTTTTTCAGGAGATTATTTTGACGAAAAAGGCTTTGCGGCGCTTGCCCGTGCTCTGAAAAATGTTCCTTTTAATGACGAGGCATTTGAACAGGTGTTGAAGGGAATTGATACGAGGGGAAGCTTTAAAACGGATAATAAAACTGAGGTTATAGATTTTTTAATGGGAAGGAGTGTTTAAAACGTGGCATTTGTAATGAAGGATGAAGTATTTGCTGATCTGATAACGCTATGTAAAGCAATCTATGAAAAAGGTGAGCAGAAACCGGTAGATAAAATTCTGACTGAACTAATGAATGTGACAGGGGTTGTTATGCACTGCCCGTATCATCATTTTATTATGCCGGCAGCTCTTCTGACTGCTTCTGCTCTGGAACTGGGAAAATCCGGTGAGGAACTGGAACATCTGCTTGAGCAGGCGAAGGAGAGAGCCAGAACCGTTCCGGGAGGTTTCTGTGGAAACTGCGGTGCCTGTGGAGCAGCAGTAGGAGCAGGGATCTTTGTCAGTGTATTGACAGGAGCTTCACCTGTGACTAGAGAAAACTGGCAGTGGGCAAATGAAGTGACAGGCAAATGTCTGATAGCTATTTCCCAATATCCGGGTCCCAGATGCTGTAAACGAACCAGTTTTCTTGCTGTCCGGGAAGCGGTGCCATATATTAATGAGAAGTGCGGTCTGCATCTTGCAGTAACGGAAAAAATATGCTGTGAATATTATGAAAAGAATGCACAGTGTCTGGAAGAGGAATGTCCGTTTTATCATTTAGAGAAAGAGAGGGTGTTATGAGAAAAGAGATTATTGTGCCGGAGTCATTGATGCCGAAGCCTCAGCCTTACAGAAACTGTGAATGCATGAAGCAGCCTGTGGATCTGGTGACAAAAAAAGGGACTCTGACCTGGCTGAAAAGGTTAGGCGACCGGATTGAAAAGGGCGAAGTGATCTGTGAAGGTGAAGTGGACAAGAAAACAGTAGAAATCACAGCTCCCTGCAGCGGAATGCTGGTTGAACAGACCATTGAAGATGAGTTTGTGTTTCGTGCAGGAGATGTACTTGGATATATAGAGACTGAATAGGCTGACAGAACTGCTAGAGTCAGTCAGAATTTTGGAGAAAGAGATATTGCAAAGTGACAGTTCACACATCATAAAAAGAGGACGGCTGCCGGCAGATTGACTGTCTGGCAGCCGTCCTTTCTGGTTTTTATCACTCGATGGATTTCAGAGACTCTGTCATACTGATTCTGTCCAGTTTATAGTACATGGCCAGATTGACCACCGCTGCAAAGACAAAGGTCAGGATGAAAGAAATCACGTAGGATAACGGCGTAATCCGTATATCAAAGGAAATCATGTCAACCTGTATTTCATTCATGACAAAGGTGTGTAGTGCTTTCCCGAGAATCAGTCCTACCAATGCGCTGATTCCTGTCAGGAAAAAGTTCTCTCTGAAAACATACGATGAGGTTTCAGAAGGATAGAATCCCAGCACCTTAATGGTGGCAATTTCGCGGATTCGTTCAGTGATATTGATATTGGTCAGGTTATACAGCACAATGAAGGCAAGTGCACCTGCGCTGATAATGACCAGTGCAATGACATAGTTCAGACTTTCCATCATTCCGTTGACACGGTCGCGGAAATCCTGATTGACAGTTACGGTGGTAACAATATCATTGTTCAGTGCCTTGGCAGAAGACGCATAGATCTGACTTTCATTATCGCCTTGTGCATGAACAAGAGCGGATTTTATCTCTGGTTCATATCCCCATTGCTCTTTTGCAGTGTCAGGCGTAATATACACATAATTTTCAATGTAGTTTTCGCAGATACCGCTGACAGTTACCGTCATTTCCTTTCCGTTTTCATCCCGCAGAATAACGGTGCTGCCAACCTGCAGATTGTAACTGTCCGCCAGCTTTTTGCAGATGACTGCTTCACCATCTTTCGGATAGGCGATATTCTGTTTCTCTTCATCAAAAAGCTTGATAAAACGGTTAAAGTTTTCGTCGTCTGAAGCTATCAGAGTGACTGACTTCACATTGCGTCCCACCACAAGATCCGCGCTGTTCTGATGCAGAAAGATCATATCATCGATGTAGGACGAAGAATCTGCTGTGAAATCCTTCTGACGCTTTTCTGTCATATTTTTGTTAAAGATGATGCTGTAATCATAGACCTGAATTTCATCATACTGATAGTTCACTACGTTCTTAATGGAGTCGTTGATTCCGAAGCCTGTCAGCAACAGCGCAGTACAGCCGCTGATACCTAGTACCATCATAAAGAACCGTTTCTTATAACGAAAGATGTTCCTGAACGACACTTTGTATAAGAAGCTCAGCCTGTTCCAAATAAAAGGAATTCTTTCAAGAAGAATACGTTTACCGTTTTTAGGAGCTTTTGGCCGGATCAGTTGAGCAGGAACTTCTCTGAATTCTGCATAACAGGATGAAATGGTGGCACCCATGGAGCAGACCAGAGAAACGACCAGTACAATGGCTGCCAGAGTACCGTCAACAATGTAGTACAGATCACCGCTGAAGTCATACATCATACCGTAAGCATTCCAGATAATCTTTGGGAATATATAACAGCAGGAGAAGAATCCGATGACACAGCCGATGAAGGAAGCACTGCCTGCGTAGAACAGATATTTACCTATGACTGCACCGTTGCTGTAACCAAGTGCTTTCAGCACGCCAATCTGCGTGCGCTGTTCATCGATCATTCTGGTCATAGTGGTCATGCAGACGAGAGCTGCCACCAGGAAGAAAAATATCGGGAAGATCTTGGCAATCCCGTCTACAATGCTTGAATCACTTTCGAAACAGGCATAACCCACGTTAGAGTTTCTGTCCAGTACATAAGTATCGGGAGTTTCGATGTCTTCAATTTTTTCTTTTGCTTCGGTCAGTTCTTCTCTGGCTTTTTCAAACTCTTTTTCTGCATCAGAAAATTCCGCATCAGCTTCTGCTTTACCTTCATAGTACTGCTCAAAACCATCAGCCAGTTCAGTTTCGGAAGTCTTTAGCTGGCTGCGGGCTGATTGAATCTGGGAGAGTCCTGCATTAATCTGACTCAGGTTCTGGTTCAGTTCAGTTTCAGCAGCAGAAAGACTGGCTTCGGTAGCAGCAATTTCTTCTTCTGTCATGTAAGGTTTATTTGCTTCAAACTGCTGTCGCTGCTCTTCCAGTTTTTCAAGACCGGAATTTACCTTTCTTTTATTTTCCTCCAGTTCTTCTTTCTGGCTGTTCAGTTCTTTTTTGTTCTGTTCTATTTCGGCCTGCCCGTTTACAAGCTTCTGATAGGTGTCAGAAAGCTCTGCCTGGGCATCCTCTTTTTCCGCGAGATACTTACTGTAGTTTTCATCATATTCTTTCTGGCCGTCAGCCAGTTCCTTCTCAGCATCCTGAATAATTTCCTGATAGCGGCGTTCTGATTGTTTTTCAGCTGCGGCAGTGACAGACTCTTCTGTACTGTCGATAAGAGCCTTGTATTCATCAGAGTAAATTTCGTAACGCTGGTCAAGGAGAAGGTAGACTTCGGTATAGTAGTCTACATCAAATCCATCTTTCGGGATATACGCGAATCCGGATACTGAGCCATCACCCAAAGCGGTGGAGCCTCTCTCGAAGTTCAGGTAAATGGGAGAGGTGACAGTTCCTACGATGGTGTACTCTTCATATTTGAGCATATCCAGTGTATCCTCTTCATTATTCTGAGAAATACGAACTGTGGAGCCTAGCGCACTTTCATCGAAAAGACTGTAATCTACTACAATTTCATTTTCAGCTTCAGGCATGCGGCCGCTTTCCAGCTGCAGGGTATTGATATTTTCCGGTAGAGAATGGAGTTTTAATACTTTATCTGCGTCTTCTCCCTCCGGGGTGAAGAGAACATCGACACTGATGGAGCCTTCGGCGGTTTCAACCGAGGAGACTTCAGACAATGCTTCAACATCTTCATCTTCAAAGCCAAGCGTACTTGTAACCTGGTAGTCGTAGAAGTTGGATTTATCAAGATAGTCGTTGGCAGTTGCAAGCATGGCTTCCCTGGTGACTTTTAAACCTGAAAAAAAGCCTACACCCAGAGCTACAATAGCTAAAATCGCCAGATAACGTCCCAGACTGTTTTTGATTTCGCGAAGTGTGGTTTTCTTAAGCATAGGTGCAGCTCCTTACCATTCGATTTCTTCAACGGGAACGATGTGCTCGTTTTTCTCTACCGAATAGACGGTGCCGTTTTTTATATGGATGATTCTGTCTGCCATGGCTGTGAGGGCGGAGTTGTGAGTGATAATAACCACAGTCATTCCACTTTTTCTACTGGTATCCTGCAGTAGTTTGAGAATGGATTTTCCTGTATTGTAGTCCAGAGCGCCTGTCGGTTCGTCGCACAGGAGAAGTTTGGGATTCTTTGCAAGTGCTCTTGCGATGGCCACTCTTTGCTGTTCGCCTCCTGAAAGCTGAGCAGGAAAATTATTGATTCTGTGGGAAAGACCGACCTCTTTGAGGACAAGAGCTGCATCCAGTGGGTCTTTACAGATCTGAGTGGCCAGAGAAACATTTTCCAGGGCAGTCAGATTCTGAATCAGATTATAGAACTGGAATACAAAACCGATGTCGTATCTG
>CABSEO010000043.1 GCA_902476665.1 uncultured Emergencia sp. | reverse complement strand
CGGTGCTTTCAGGGATTATTGGATTTTACATGGCCACCAGCCGTCTTCTTTTTTCTATGGCTAGAGAAAAGGCACTGCCTGACTGGTTTTCCCGAATTGATGAGAAACGGAAAACTCCCAAGAATGCGATTCTGTTTGTCATGATTATTTCTCTGACTGCTCCATGGTTTGGCAGGGAAGTTCTCGGATGGATTGTAGACATGTCTTCTATCGGCGCAGCCATTGGGTACGGTTATACTTGTATGGCGGCATATCGCACTTTGAAAAACAGCCCGGAGGATAAAAAACCTCTGCTGCGGGTATTGTCAGCTGTAGGCAGTGTACTTTCTTTTATTTTCGTGCTTCTGCTTGTGATACCTGGCATGCCGTCTTATCTGTCTGCAGAATCTAGAGTATGTCTTGTTGTATGGATTATTCTGGGGATTATATTCTATTTTCTGTCTGGAAATTCCAAAGGACTGAGGAAATGAAAGAAAAAAATATAAAGGCTATACGCGGCAGGAAGGAAACTATGAAAAGAGAATTTGGTGAAAAAAAAAGTAAACGTTCTTATATTGTGGAAGAATGTATCATTTCAGGAGATGTGACTGTCGGTGAAGAATCCACAGTTTTGTACTATTCAGTGATTCGCGGCGACAATGCGCCTGTTCGCATTGGAAATCGCTCCAACATTCAGGAACAGTGCTGTCTTCACACTGATCCGGGCTATGCGCTTACCATTGGTGATGACGTAACTGTAGGGCATGGCTGTATTCTTCATGGCTGTGAAATCGGAGACGGCACGATGATCGGTATGGGCTCCATCGTTATGAACGGTGCAAAAATCGGAAAAGACTGTCTTATCGGTGCGGGCAGTCTGGTTACTGAAAATACTGTGATTCCGTCAGGCATGCTGGCAGTGGGAAGGCCTGCAAAGCCTGTGAGGGAGCTTAGTAAAGAAAACAGAGCATTGATCCGGGCAAGCGCTGCAGAGTATGTAGAAACTGGAAGAAAAATATGCCAAAAATGATGTGGCTGGCTGGTCAAAGAGATTTCTGACTGCTGATTTAATACATTTTGCAGCGGATATCCAAGGGGGATGTGCTTTCTGTTTCGGTTACGGTTTGTGTAGCGGAAAGCTCTTATTTCGTGTCAAAAAACACTTTTTTCCTCTTGCATGAAAGCTGTAAAAGTGCTAAAATGAGTGGGTACGCAAGTATTGAAAAATATTATATTCAGACGGTGAAGGAACCAGTAGCTGCGGCGTAAGAACCTTACAGAGAGATTATCGTTTGCTGAGAGATGATCGGTGAGGCCGCCTGTGAATATCACTCCGGAGTCTGACACTTTAATGAGAGGCGCCTTGTTAGAGGTATGCAACTAGGGTGGTACCGCGGTTTAGATTGAATCGTCCCTAATCGAAATATCACAGTTTCGGTTGGGGATTTTTTTTATGACTTAACTGGATTTCTAAAAGAAATCCACTGAGAAATGGACAGAAATGAAACCCCAATTGGAAAAACGGAAAGGAAGTAGAGATACTAATGTTCAAAAAATTATCAGACAAACCTGTGGCTGACGTGCAGAACGAGCAGGTTGAAAAGTGGAAAGAAGAAGATTTGCTGCATAAATGCGTGACAGCAAGAGAAGGATGCGAAAAATTTATTTTCTTTGAGGGTCCTCCGACTGCCAATGGCAAGCCGGGTATTCACCATGTAATGGCCAGAACTCTGAAGGATTCTATCTGCCGTTATAAGACTATGAAGGGCTATCAGGTAAACAGAAAAGCCGGATGGGATACTCATGGTCTGCCTGTGGAAATTGAAGTGGAAAAGCAGCTGGGCATGAGCGGTAAGCAGGATATCGAAAAATACGGTATTAAAGAGTTTAACGAAAAATGTAAGGAATCAGTGTTCACCTACACAGATATGTGGAGAGAGATGACGGAGAGAATGGGTTACCTTGTGGATCTGGATAATCCATATATTACCCTGAACAACGATTATATTGAATCAGGCTGGTGGATTCTGAAAGAATTTTTTAAGGCAGGTCTGATCTATGAAGGCCACAAGATTTTGCCGTACTGTCCGAGATGCGGAACAGGCCTTGCTTCCCACGAAGTGGCTCAGGGGTACAAAGAGGTCAAAGTCAATACACTGGTGGCAAAGTTCAAGAGAAAGGATGCTGACAATGAGTATTTCCTGGCATGGACCACAACACCGTGGACTCTGGCTTCCAATACTGTGCTGACGGTAGGTCCTGACATCGATTATATCAAAGCAAAAATGAATGAAGGCGATGAAGAGGGCAATGTATTCTATGTTGCAAAGGCACTGGCAGACAAAGTGCTGGGTGAGGGCAAATATGAAATACTGGAAGAAATGAAAGGTACGGACCTTGAATATATCGAGTACGAACAGCTGATGCCATTTGTAAAAGCAGACAAGAAAGCCTTTTTTGTAACATGCATGGATTATGTATCTGTAGAAGACGGTACAGGTATTGTTCATACAGCACCGGCTTTCGGCGAAGATGACTATCAGTGCGGACGCAAATATGATCTGCCGATGCTGCAGCCTGTAGATGAGCGGGGATGCTACACCGCAACTCCTTGGGAAGGCCGTTTTGTTATGGAAGAAGGTCTTGATGTTGATATTATCAAATGGCTGGCACAGGAAAATAAGATTTTCTCTAAAGCAAAGCTGGAGCATAATTATCCTCACTGCTGGAGATGTGGCACACCGCTGGTATACTATGCAAAACCTTCCTGGTATATTGAAATGAGCAAGCTGAAGGATCAGCTGGTTGCCAATAACAATACAGTAAACTGGTTCCCTGAATTTGTCGGAGAAAAGAGATTCGGAAACTGGCTTGCAGAGGTAAAGGACTGGGCAATTTCCCGTACCAGATACTGGGGAACACCAATTCCTATCTGGAGATGTGAGTGCGGTCATCTGGAATGTATCGGCAGCAGAGCAGAACTGGTTGAAAAGGCCATTGAAGATATTGACACCTCCATCGAGCTGCACAGACCTTACGTGGACGATGTGCATATCACCTGTCCGCACTGCGGCAAGCCGATGACCAGAATTCCTGAGGTAATGGACTGCTGGTTTGACTCTGGTGCAATGCCGTTTGCACAGTGGCACTATCCGTTTGAAAACAAAGAGCATTTTGAGGAGAAGCTGTTCCCGGCAGACTTTATCTGTGAGGGAATTGACCAGACCAGAGGATGGTTCTATTCACTGATGGCTATTTCCACCTTTATTATGGGTAAAGCTCCATACAAAAATGTTCTGGTAAACGATTTGATTCTGGATAAAGAAGGCAAGAAGATGTCTAAATCCAGAGGAAACACCGTATCGCCGTTTGAACTGTTTGACAAATACGGCGCAGATGCCACCCGCTGGTACCTGCTGTCTGTTTCTCCTGCATGGACTCCGACCAAGTTTGATGAAGATGGTCTGATTGATGTAGTAAGTAAATTTTTCGGTACATTGAAAAATGTATATAACTTCTTTGTTCTGTATTCCAATCAGGATGATATACAGGCAGATCAGCTTTCTGTTGATTATGAGAGCAGACCTGAACTTGACAGATGGATTCTGTCCAAGTATAATCAGCTGATCAAAGATGTAACCGAGTATATGGATAGTTATGATCACATGAAGACAGTGAGAGCTATCACCGATTTTGTGGCGGAAGACTTGTCCAACTGGTATATCAGAAGAGCCAGAAGAAGATTCTATGCGGAAGAAATGACAGATGACAAGAAGAGCGTATATGCCACCACCTATGAGGTGCTGGTAGGTACAGCAAAACTGATTGCACCGATTGCTCCATTCCTGTCTGATGAAATTTATACAAATCTGACAGGGGAAGAAACCGTTCATGTGGCCTATTTCCCTGAACCGAAGGAAGAGCTTATTGACAAGAAGGTAGAGGAGAGAATGGATCTTGTCAGAACCTTGGTTACTCTGGGCAGAGGCACCAGAGAAAAGGAAAGAATCAAGGTAAGACAGCCTCTTTCCGAAATTCTGGTAGACGGCAAGTATCAGAAGGTTATAGAAGATCTTACCCCATTGATTATGGAGGAACTCAATGTAAAGAAGGTTGTCTTTGCAGAAGAGCTTGATCAGTATATGAACTTCTCTCTGAAGCCTAATTTCAAGGTTGCTGGTCCTGTACTGGGTAAGAAGATTAAAGCCTTTGGAGGTGCACTGGCAAAGGAAAATGCAGCTGAATTTGTTGGAAAGCTGGAAGCAGACGGCAAAGTAGTACTGAATCTGGACGGCGAAGACTTTGACATTGAGAAGGACTTCGTAGACGTGAGAATCAACGCAAAAGAAGGTTTTGCCGTTGCCATGGAAAACAACATCTTCACTATTCTTGATACGACAGTAACAGAAGAACTGGCAACAGAGGGTCTGGCCAGAGAGCTGATTTCTAAAGTGCAGCAGATGCGTAAACAGGAAGATTTTGAGATGATGGATAATATCAGGATATATGTTGCGGCAGATGAAGCTGTACAGAAGGCAATTGATACCTTTGAGGACTATATCAGAAAAGAGACTCTGGCAGTTTCCATTGAAGCAGCAGATGGTCTGAAAGAGTTCGACCTTAACGGCCATAAAACAGGTATCGGGGTAGAACGGGTATAAACTGACTTCTGAGTGTTCTATAAGAAAATATTTGAGGAATTCTGCCCGCAAAGGTTTACTTTGCGGGCATTTTTTTTCTGATTCTTATATGGGTAGCACCAACACTGGGGGAAAATTTACTTTCAGGCTGTATTCAGCATGGCATCTTATGGCTCATGATAATAATGAGAGAAAGCTGTCAGCAGTTTTTCCTCATTTTCTGCCTATGAGAGAAAAGGGCTGTGCATTAACGAACTTTTCGTTAATGCACAGCCCTTGCTTTCTGCAATATCGTAATTTTACTTATTGAGTCCCATAATGGTCTCGATTGCTTTTGCAACTTCGATATAGTCCTCCACCAGCTCTTCCAGACGTTTTTCACCAGCAGGTTCAAGGTGATAGTACACGCGGGTCATTCTTTTGCCTACGGTCTTTTTGTAGTCAGTGATATATTCGTTGTCAATCAGTTTGTAAAGGGTTGGATACATGGATCCTTCCGGAATTACAAGTACTCCTTCTGATCTCTGATTGATCAGTTGTGAAAGCTGATACCCGTAGCAGTCTCCCTCTGACTTCAGGAGATGAAGTAACAGCATCTCTACAGAGCCTTTTTTGAAATTACTCTTGTTTTTATTTCTCTGTGTCATATTGCATCATTCCTTTCTACTCTATATATTAAAACAATTAGCTAAACAATGCAACGAAAAATTTACTTAGAAAAGTGATAATTATGTGAATCTTTTCGTGATGCTGTTCATGATATCGCCGATTTCGGATAGAAAAATTCTTTTTCTGGCAAGATCGGAAAGAGACAGCACACCAACCAGACGGCCGTTTTCCAGAACAGGAAGTCGTCTGACACCTTTTTTCGAAAAGAGCAGGGCCGCATCATGGATGTTTATATCTGAGGTTACAGTAACTACATCAGTGGACATAATACTGCTGACCGGTATCTGATTTGTGTTGATGGAGAGTGTGTCTGTCTGTCTTTCAGGGCTGCTTTCGGTTAGAGCTCTAAGAACAATGTCCCGATCGGTGACCAGGCCGATTAGACAACCCTTATTATCACAGATCGGAACAAAGCCGATATCATACTTTTTCATCAGTGCTACAGCATCGGCAACCGTTCCGTCAGCTTTGACAAAACATACACTGGTTGACATGAGTTCTTTTACTATCATTGTAATTCCTCCCGCAGAATTAGCATTTCCACAGAAAGAAATTTTATTAGCAGAGAAAGTTATAAAGGTTTTAGAAATCAAATATCTTACTGTTTAAGAGTTTACTCTGTCCGGGAACCAGAAGGATCTGGAGAACAGCAGAATAATTGCATAAAGCTCCAATCTGCCGGCCATCATTAAAATGGCGGCGCAGCATTTTCCGAAACCGGAGAAAAAGCTGAAGTTTCCTCCTGACAGTGCGCCGAAGGCGGTACCGTTATTGGTGATACAGGCAACTGCTGTAGAAAAGGTTGTTTCCATATCCAGATTTTCTAGAGAAAAGATCAGACAGGAGAAAACCAGTACAGCGAAATACAGGAGTACATATCCGGCTACGGAAGAAACGACTGCAGCAGATACAGGGTTTCCCTGAATCATAACCGGTTTGACTGCCCGCGGATGAATTCGCTTGTAGACACCACGGAAAATCAGTTTAAAGTAGATAATAAAACGGATAACCTTAATAGATCCGCTGGTGGAATTGGCGCAGCCTCCGATGAGAACCAGAATCAGCAGAATCATTTTTGCAGACGTAGGCCACAGATTAATATTGCTGATCTCGTAACCGGAAGTGGAACCAAAGGCAACTGCCTGTGCAAAAGCATCTCCGAGGGAATCCAGCATTGAATTGTAATAACCTCCGAAATACAAGGTGATGGCAATGATGACGGAAGCCCCTGCAAGAAGTCCTAGATATGTCAGAATTTCAATATTTCCAAAAGCACGTTTCCACTTTCTCTGGAAAATATAGAAATACACAAAGAAGTTCACAGAGCCAATGATGGAAAATACTGTAAATACTGTTTTGACATAAGGCGAAAAATTCAGGATAATATCGTTATTCAGATTGAATACGCCTGCTGTACTGATAGTAGACATAGTGTTGATCAGAGATTCAAAAGGGGTCAGTCCACTTGGCAGAAGCAGAAGAAATTCAATGATTGTCATAGAAGTATAGATGATATAGATAATTTTTGCAGTATCACTGATTCTGGCCGCCACTTTTTCAAACTTGGGACCGGGAACTTCAGCTGAAGCCATTTTCATCCCTTCTGCCCCCAGCACAGGAAATATAGAAATCGTCAGAAGTAAGAGTCCCATGCCTCCCAGCCAGTTGGTCGTGGCTTTCCACAGAATCAGAGCACGAGGCATCGTATTGAGATCAATTGCCCAGGCACCTGTAGTGGTCCAGCCTGAAACTGATTCAAAGAGACAGTCTGCAAATGAATATCCGTTCCCTGACAGAAGAAACGGCAGTGTTCCCACCAGACTTACAACAAACCAACAGAGAAAAGCCGTAAAAAAGCTTTCTCTCTGCCTGATTTTTAATGTCCGATATGGCAGATTGCGATAAATCCCAAGGCCAAAACAGATACAGAAAAGAGATGTGAGAAAAAGAGCCGAAGCTGCTTTCGTTTCATCATAATATACGGCGCAAATTACAGAAAAGAGCATTGCAATGCCCTCAAACAGCAAAACTACTGAAATTGTTCTTAAAATTACTCGAATATTATAATTCATTTTATTTATCGTCCTTTAATCCATTAACCTTCTATAATATTATGCAGTTTTTTTCAACTTCTGCTGCACGCAGTTTCGCAGCTGTAAAAAACTATGCCATTCTTTTCAAACATGGCTTAATAAGATGTAGATTTTGTTACGCTTTGTTTGCATTCCAATAGTGAGGAGAAAAGAGCATAAAGAATGTAAACAGCTCCAGTCTTCCCGCAATCATCAGCAGTGACAGAATGAACTTTGAAAAGTCACTGAAGATGGAGAAATTCATCGTCGGTCCCACAAGATTAAATCCCGGCCCGATATTGCCTACACAGGTCAACACAGAAGAGAGTGTGGTGACCAGATCGAATCCGTTGAGAGAGATAAGCAGAGAACCGGCAAATACTACAAATATGTAAAAGAAAATAAAGTTGGCTACATTGGTAACCACTTCCTGCGGGATCTCCTTTTTATTAACGGTAATCGAGATGATTCTGTTTGGATGCAGTTTCAGGGAAACGCCTCTGCGAACCAGTTTCAATGCAATAAGAATTCTGATCATTTTAATGCCTCCTCCTGTGGAAGAGGAACAGGCTCCCGTCAGCATGAGCAGAAAGATCAGCATTTTATTGAAAGTAGGCCAGATGTCATAGTCTGCAGTAGCGTAGCCGGTGGTTGTAATGATAGAGACTGCCTGAAAGGTTGAATCACGCAGTGCATCGCCGGCATCACTGTAGATATTATTGGCCAGAAGACTGATCGCTCCGAGAAGAGATACGCTAACGATGATGAGCAGATATAATTTCAGTTCGGAATCCTTTAGTACATTCCTGAGTCCATTTTTTGCCAGACTGAAATAGAGATTAAAATTGACACCGCACAGCATCATGAAGATGATGATAACCCAGTGCAGATATGGGCTTGTAAAATGTGCAATACTGGTGTTATATGGCGAGAATCCACCTGTTCCGACGGTACCGAATGTATGCACCAGGGCGTCATAAAGATTCATGCCCCCAAGAAGAAGCAGAACTGTTTCGATTACGGTCAGAAGAAGATACACCAGATACAGATTTTTAGCCGTATCAGAAAATCTAGGCGATATTTTATCCAGGGTAGGTCCCGGTGTTTCCGCACTGGCGATGATCTGACCGCCTACACCGATAGACGGCAATAGAGCCATAGCAAAAACGATAATACCCATACCACCCAGCCAGTGAGTAAAGGAACGCCAGAACAGAATGGATTTCGGAAGCGGTTCAATATCTGACAGTATGGTGGAACCTGTAGTGGAAAATCCGGAGCAGACTTCAAAAAAAGCATCGATATACCGAGGAATAGCACCTGAAAAACTCAGAGGAAAGGCTCCGATGAGAGATGCAACCAGCCAGCATAAGGATACAATAAGAAACCCGTCTCTGATCTTCAGTCGCATCAGAGAAGGGCGAAATACTTTGACACTTATAAATCCCAGAATAAAGCAGGGAACTATGGTTACAAGAAAGCTTATGGCTGCTGCCGTTTCGTGATAAATGAGAGCAGTCGCCAGAGAAGGTACCATACAGCATCCCAATACTAAAAGCAGCATCCCTAACATTCTGCTGACTCCATTAAAATTGACTGTCATGTGAAGCTCCTACTTGTTCTTTAATAGTTTTTCAATATCTCCGATTTCAGAAAGGAGACATAAAATGATAACTCTGTCATTCCATTTGATTTCGGTATCTCCGTTTGGAATGATAACCTGCTGGCCTCTGTGAATTGCCGCAATGAGAACACCCTCCGGCAGATTCAGTTTAGAAAGCGGCACATTCAGCATTTTCATATGGGAATGTGCTACAATTTCCATAATTTCAGCCTGTCCCTGCAGCAGCAGAGATGAGATGATTGTCTTATCTCCCTGAACAAAACGAAGGATGTTGCTGGCAGTAATATCCAGTGGATTTAAGACCATATCCACACCCATTCTTTCAATCAGGTTTTTATAGTTTTCGTGACTGACCTTGGAGATTACATCTTCTACTCCATGCTGCTTTGCAGTCAGTGCCAGCAGCAGGTTTTCTTCATCATAGCCGGTACATGTGACGAAAGCGTCCATCTCATCCAGATTTTCCTCTTCCAGCAGAGAAAGATCAGTACCGTTATTGTGCAGCACCATAACATTGTTCAGATGAGTGGAAAGGTAGTGGCAACGTTCTTTATTACTTTCAATCAGTTTAACTGCCGCACCGAATTCCGACAGCATTTCGGCAAGA
>CABSEO010000042.1 GCA_902476665.1 uncultured Emergencia sp. | reverse complement strand
CTCAGCTGGTAGAGCACCTGACTCTTAATCAGGGTGTCCAGGGTTCGAGCCCCTGTGGGTGTACCAATAGAAAACAGACGTTCATTGCGTCTGTTTTTTCGTTATATGCACACAGACTGTTTTCATGTTCTGCCCGACGAAGCACCTGCTTCAGCATCAATCAGCTGATTAATTATAATTTTATATCTATCCTCTTTAAAGGATACATCACAATCCATAATCTGCGGTTTCTAGAAGAGCTATTCTGTTTACAAAAAGAAGTGATGGCAGAGAAAAGAGATAAGATATAAGAGAGAATAATGAAAGCAGGTTCAGCTCCATGTCATCTTCACTTTATAAATATGGACCGACATCCAGCATCTCTGCTCCTTACCTGTATTTTACCAGTAAGCAGTCCATCTCCTCCTGAATTTCCTTATGCATCTGCAGCAGCTCTCCCTGTGGTCTGCCGTTATTATCCTGCAGATATTTCAGATGAATAATCTGAAAATACAATTCTTTTATATCAAGGTATATTTCTGTCACAGTTCCCTCCCAGTACGGGCTCCCATTATCATAAGGCAGTTCTTTTTCTTCCACCGCTTCCGCAAAAAGAGGCGACCATTGAGATATACTGACCACTAGACTGGTATAAGAGTTCGAAAAATTTTCAAAATCAACCTGTTCTTCATCCTCCAGCAAGGCCAGTGCAAGTCTGCTGAAATCGAGATAAGCTTTCTGCGTTTCTTCCACGGCCAGATCATATTGCTGTCTGAATACATCTCTGCTGTGAAAATTGAACAGCCAGGCGCCGCAGAGAAAAATAAGAAGTATGAGCCCTGCCACAATATATTTTCTTGTCTTTGTCATAGGTTTCCTCCCCCATTTTATATGCACTCACGATTCACTCAGTCTGTACAGTGCAGCTGCCAGATAGTAATCATAGGTGGCCGGCATCTTTGTAAAATCTGTATTGGATATCTGTTTGATCTTGTTCAGCCGGTAAGCCACTGTATTTCTATGCACAAACAGCGTGTCAGCCGTTAAATTCAGCTGAGAATTACAGTCAATCAGATACACTGCCAAAGTTTCCAGAAGATTATCGTGATCTTCCTCCAGTATCTGAATAATCGACCGGATATGTGCTTCTCTGCTGCTTCGTTTCTGAATCAGGGTACGAACTTCTTCTGTAAAAAGCACGTCATGCATGTCCCTGAATTTCCGATGAAGAAAAATTCTATCCATAGCAGAAGCGTTGGCGCAGAAACTGGCATAGCCTCTGCGTAAAGACGGAATGTCACGTCTTTCCCCATCCAGAAAAAAAGACGCTTGAACTTCTGCATTATAGACGATTTTTTTTAGATCCTGCACCAGCAGTGAGTCCAGCTTATCAGAAAGAGAAAGGGATGTCAAAATCACCAGACGTCCGTCTATTATATCAGAAATATGAAATTTCCGGTATTCTTCAAATATCTCTGTGGTTTTAATCTCCAGTTCATCCAGTTTTTCATCACTGTTGAAGATGACCAGATTAGAAATATCACAAAGCCGAATTCCGGTAGTCCGCAGGTATTTTTCTGCTGTGATTCTGGAAGATTTCAAAATAAGAGATAGAAGCGTTCTGGATGACTGCATATCCAGAGAATATCCCCAAAGGCTGGAAAAATAATCAGTACAGGCGCATATATCGCTCATTACCGATTCATTCAGCTGATTTGCAGTACAGGATGCATACATTGTCAGCCAGGAATTTTCTCCATGGGAAAAATCCATTTTGTAAACATAATAGGAACAGCCGTGATATCGGACTTCCCGACAGGCATATCCCGGCGGTTCTTCGCGGAAAACGCCGAGAAAGTAATCTGCGTCAAACACACCGTAAGAATTACGATAGACCGAGGGAAAATATATTCCCGAATTATGATATAAAAGCAGATTACATTTATAGGAACTGGTTATGATTTTCAGCAGATTATCCATATCCCGTTTGCTTTCCGGGATCTGCTGCAGTCTGATTTTCGTGGATGCCACAAAGTCATCTGATATCATCTGATCCTGAATGACCGCAGTCATAATATCCGTAATGATATCACTATATTTTATCTGCTCATCCTCAATAAGAATCAGCGGCATGGATAATTCATCAGCCGTCTTGATGACTTCCTCCGCAAGCTCTTTGATTATACCACCTACATAAAATAACACCAGAGCTGCGACTCCCATTTCGGACAGATTCCTGATGGTAGCACACTGAGCGGCAGGATCTTCTTTGACTGCATACAGAGAAGAAATAGAAAGCTCATTGGGATTGAATACTTTAATCTCCTGATGAACTTCAGGAATCTCCACAACAGAAACTGATGATACGATTCGATCCAGTCCGCTTTTTCCGGCAGCCAGCCTTCCGGCACGCAGCGAAGGCAGCCTCAGACAGTCATAAACAGTAATACTCATTTGTGAATTCTCCTAATTACACCACAATATCTTCACTTTATTATAACAAACAGCCCATACTTCCGCAACTTTGTTTTGTGCAAACGCACAATGCTTTTTTGGATATTTTTTTGTTTTTGCATAAATGAATGGAATATTTTTTGTGATATCATATAGAAAATTTTACAGAGAGGAAGAATTCTTATGAACGGTACAAACAGTAAGAAGAAAAAACCTGCGGAAGCGACCGCTCTGCAAGCAATATCCGAGAGTGAAAAAAAAGACTGGATTTCACTGGCTTTTGTACAGGCAGGAATCTGTGTATGTGTGCCCGCATTTCTGCTTGGCGCACTGCTGGCAGAAGGCATGCCGATCTGGCCCGCCATCATCTCCGGCTCCTTAGGATACCTGATCGTGGTAGTCGGTATGGTGGCAACAGGCATGATGGGATGCGATCTTGGCCTGGCCTCCTGCACATGTTGTGAGGCAGGTTTTGGAAAAAGCGGTGCACGATTTATCGTAAGCATGATTTTTGCAGTAAACATGATCGGCTGGTTCGGTATTCAAAACGGAGTATGCGGTGAAGCCTTTACCAATGCTGTACTTGCTATGACAGGAATTGAGATTCCTGTAGTTATCTCTAATACTGTGTGGGGTGTAATCATGCTGCTGACTGCTGTATTCGGTGTTCATGCACTTGAAAAGCTGGACAAAATTTCCATTCCTCTGCTGATGATCATTATGTGTTACGGCACCTATCTGGCCTTCAGAATCTATGGCACAGGCAGTCTTTCCGACAGCAGCAGTGTACAGAGTATGAGCTTTATGTCCGGCGTAGCACTGTCATTCAACTTCACAGCAGTAGGAACCATCACAGCCGCAGACTATACCAGATTTCAGCGCAGCAGAATGGATACGGTAAAATCTGTATTTTATGGTGTGTTCCCAATGGGTGTAATCACACTGGTAATGGGAATTCTTCTTACAAAAATGTCCGGTCAGTATGATATCAGTATGGTTCTGATTGAAATAGGCTTACCACTTCTGGGAATTATTGCCCTGGTAATTTCCACGTGGACAACAAATTCCACCAATGCTTACAGTGCAGGACTGAATATTGTAATGGCCCTGAAACTGAAAGATAACAGAAGAAGAGAAGCCACACTGATTTCCGGCATCGTAGGAATCATATTGTGCGATCTGGGAATTCTATCACATATAGAAGGTGTCCTCAGCCTGCTTTCCTATGTAGTATGTCCAATCGGCGGAGTAATTCTGGCCGACTACTGGATAGTGGGCAAAGGGAAGGCCTATAACTTCCGCCCTATTGACGGTGTCAACTGGGCAGGAGTCATTGCATGGGCACTGGGCGCAGCAGCCGCATATTTCGTATTTAAAATTGAATTCTCTGGAATTATTGCCGGATTTGTAATTTACCTGATCGCAGAACGGTTCATTCCATCCTCTTCCAGAGACAAATCAGAAGAAGACGCTGCATAGTAGTCAAATATTTAAGGGAAAGCAGAAAAAAACTGAACCCCTAAAAGAAATATAAGGAGGAAAGATGCGGCAGAAACTGCATCACAGAAAAAAATGAGAGAATTAAACAAGCAGGATATGATTGATGTACTGTATGGTTGTGCAGTGCTGGGAACCGGCGGTGGCGGTCCTCTGGAGGACGGTCTGAAAATGATGAGTCCGCATTTTGAAAAGGGTGAAACATTGAAGCTCATTACCCTTGACGAATTACCGGATGATGAATACGTTGTAACTCCATACGGCTGCGGCGCACCTTCAGCAAAACCGGATGCAAAGTTCCGGGAGCTGGAAATTTCTGAAACAGCTGCATCCGTACTGGCGGCACAGGCACTGGAAGAAGCCTTGGGAAAAAAGATCTATGCTGTAGGTTCCACGGAACTTGGCGGTGCAAATACAGCAGAAGCTCTGCATGCTGCATTGGTGATGGGAGTACCTCTGCTGGACGCAGATCCTGCCGGCAGATCTGTGCCTGAACTGCAGCATTCTACATATTATGTAAAAAATGTTCCTATTTTTCCTATGGGTGTTGCAACAAAGTTCGGAGAAAAAATCGTTATTCAGAATGTTCAGGGAGATCTGAGAGCCGAAGATATTGTAAGAGCAATTGCAGTTGCCAGCGATAATATGGTCGGTGTTGCAGACCATGCCCATATGGGAAAAGTTATCAAACAGTCTCTGATTCCTGATATGATCACCTACGCACAGAATATCGGAAAATTGCTGAGAGAAACAAGAGAGGCCGGCGGCGACACAGCATCGGCAATCTGCGAGGCCAATGAAGGAAAAGTACTGTTCAGAGGTGCTGTAAGAGACTATACCTGTGAAACCAGAGAAGGATTCAATTTTGGTGAAATTCATCTGGACGGCGAAAAAGAATATACGGGCGAAACATACAGAATCTGGCTTAAAAACGAAAATATCATTTCCTATCGCAACGGAGAAGTGGATGTCATGGCCCCAGATCTGATCTGCATGATCGGTGAAGACGGCAATCCTGTTACAACTCCTAATTTCAGCACAGGAGATAAAATGACCGTGATTGCACTTCCTGCACCGGAAATATGGACAACACCGGAAGGATTGGAATGCTTCGGGCCAAAACATTTTGGCCTGGATGCCCCATATGTACCATTCAGCAAATAACGCCAATAGTAAAGAGCCGGTCCGCATCCGGCTCTTTCTCATAAAACAAGGAGGAAAATTATGGACATGATGCTTTCTGATCTCCGGAAAATGATCAGTATCAACAGCGTTTGCGAAAAAAGTGACAGCCCGGATCATCCCTTTGGCGAAAATGTTCGTAAAGTGGTAGAAACTGCCCTGGATATCTGTAAGGGATATGGTTTTCGCATAAAAAACAACAACAATATGGCAGCTTATGCTGAGGTGGGCACAGGAAGCCCTCTGATGGGCATCCTGGTTCATCTTGATATCGTTCCTGCAGGTGAAGGGTGGAATCATGACCCCTTTGATATGAAAATCACAGAAGATAAAATTTACGGACGCGGCGTCACAGACGATAAAGGGCCCGCTGCTGCAGTTATCCATGCAATAAGGGAACTGTTGGAAGAAGGGGTTATTTTTAACAAGAGAGTCCGTATCATCTTTGGTATGGCCGAGGAAACGGGAGAATGGGAAGATATGGAATACTATAACCAGTACGAAGAGAAAGTTGATTTCGGCTTTACTCCTGACGCAGATTTTCCTGCCATTTACGGCGAAAAAGGTCTGGCTCATCTCCGTTTTGTATTTGATAAGTCATCCACTTGTTTTGATCATATCAGCGGAGGAACTGCCCTTAACATGGTACCTGACTGCTGTACCGCTTCCGGTCATTTAGCGGATGGGGAATATTTTGAAATAGAAGTAAAAGGTAAAGCTGCTCACGGCAGCACACCTGAGGATGGTGAAAATGCAATCTCTAAACTGATGTCCCGGTTTTCAGACAGTCAAAACTGCCGCCTTGTGGAATTTTTTCATAAATTTATCAGAATGGAATATGACGGAAAAAGCCTGGGCGGATATTTCTCCGACGAAGAAAGCGGACCGATTACTTATAATATAGGCCTGATTGAAACCGCCGGCGACCGGATAACCGTATCCGTGGATGTGCGCTATCCCGTTACCTGTCATATCGAAGAGATTATCAGTGCCGTAAACCATCATCTTGCGGCAGAAGGATTTGAAGATATTCAGGCAGAGCTGCTTTCTGACACACCATACGTATACATGGACAAAAACGGTCCCGTTATCCGTAAACTGATGGAAGCCTATCGGGAACATACCGGCGATTCCAGTGAGCCTGCGCTGATCGGGGGCGGCACTTATGCCAGAGCCATGGACGGAATTGTCGCTTTCGGCCCCATGTTTCCCGGCAGAGAGCTGACAGAGCACCAGGCCAACGAATATATTTTCAGGAAAGATCTGGACCTGGCAAAGGAAATCTACAAAACAGCCATCAGAAAACTGGCAGCACAATAAATGCGTGCTTTTCAAACCATAGCTCATTGCCATGCCACAGATTAAAACAGGCAGCTCATTCCATTAGCCGAGCTGCCTGTTGCAGGTTTCTATACAGTGCTTAAAAGCCGGTTTTCAATTCAGCAATCAGCTCCCTTATCTTTTCTTCAATCTGTCTGATTACTGTTTTAAACATTTCATCGCTTTCTCCTGTAGGATCAAAGAGCCCCCAGTTGTCATCAAATTCTCTGCCGATATAAGGACATCCCACTTCACATCCCATCGAAATGGCAATATCAGGTTCAGGAATATCTGAAATCAGTTTTGAATACTGTTCTTCTTCCATATCAATACCGTAAAGTTCTTTCATAATGCGTACTGCATCCCCGTTGATCTTCGGCTTTGTTTCTGTTCCCGCAGAATTGCTTTCAAAAACATCCGAACCCAAATACTTTCCCAATGCTTCTGCAATCTGACTCCTGCAGGAATTATGGACGCATATAAATGCTACTTTTGGAAGCTGCAATTAATATCTCCTCCTGTCTCATCACACATATCATCTGCATCTCGCTGATTTATCCGTTAAATCTGCGTAATAACACCTCAACATCTTTTTCCTTCAGAACTTTGCCCATAGATACCACATTTCCATTGATCACAATCGCCGGCGTGCTCATGACTCCATAGCTCACCACTTTTTCCATATCCGTAATATATTCTGTTTCAACAGAAAGTTCCATCGCTTTCACAGCTTTCTGTACGTTTTCATACTGCTCATGGCAGGATCTGCATCCTGCTCCCAGAACCTTTATGCTTGTTATCGCCCCTGTAGTTTCTAAACAGCAGTTTTGCGCAGTCTTTGCTTCTTCAGACGGACCGCTGCATCCGCATTTGCAGTTGCAGTCTTGATTCACTTCTTTTCTTTTCTTTCCAAAGTTCAATAATGCCATTATACTTCTCCTTTTCTTTCACTCATTAAATTCTGTTCCGGATTCTTTTACCTACATCAGCATATACTGGAATCCATTGAAGAAATAACCTACAATGATGATCCCCACTGTACATATGCCGGCAAAAATACCCAGAAGTTTTATTTTAACTGCTTTTTTCAGCATGATCATAGACGGAAGAGACAGTGTGGTAACCGCCATCATAAAGGACAGAACAACGCCAAGCCGGGCACCTTTGGCAAGCAGTGCTTCCGCAATAGGAATAGTCCCGAAAATGTCCGCATACATAGGAACGCCTGCAATAGCCGCAATAACAACACCAAAAGGATTTCCAACCCCCAGATATCTCACAATAACATCCTGCGGAATCCAGTTGTGAATCACTGCACCTATACCGACACCCACCAGAATATACGGTGTCACTTTCTTTGCCGTTGAAATGACCTGATCCCCTGCAAATCTTATTCTGTCTCTGACTTTCAGTTCCTCTTGAGGGACATCCAGTGCTCTGGCATTGCGAATGAATTCTTCCACCTGATTTTCAAGATGCATTTTTTCGATCAGTGTCCCACCGATTACAGCAATAATCAGCCCTACAATCACATATACAACAGCAATTTTCCATCCGAAGATACTCATCAGTAATACCAGCGAACCCAGATCAACCATTGGCGATGATATGAGAAATGAAAAAGTCACCCCCAGAGGCAGGCCTGCACTGGTAAATCCCATAAATAACGGAATAGACGAGCAGGAACAGAATGGTGTCACTGTCCCTAAAAGCGCTGCTGTCATATTTGCCCGAATTCCATGAAATCTTCCCAGAATTATCTTGGTTCTCTCCGGAGGAAAGAAACTCTGTATATATGAAATAACAAAAATCAGCACTCCCAGCAGAATCAGAATTTTTATGGTGTCATAAACAAAAAACTGTATGCTGCCTCCCAGTCTTGCCGAAGTATCAATTCCGGCAGTCTCCAGTATCTGTTTCGTTAACCGGTTCATCCACTCCATTCCCAGAATCTGATTCTGAAAAAAGTTCCAGCCTTCTTTTAATATTTCCATTTGGAAAATCCTTTCACTTCATATTTATATATTGAAATATATCTATTTATGATACAGTTTTAATGCCGCGTGTGAACAGTCTGCCTATTTCCGCTCACAACACGGCTCAGAAGCATTTTCATCAGATACGTCAGTTAAAACATCAAAACATTGTCTGGCATAATCTACACCCTTCTTTGATATCGAATAATGCATCCATTTTCCCTCTTTTCGTCCCACAACTATCCCTGAGTCACAGAGAATCTTCATATGATGGGACAAAGTGGGCTGAGTGACATCAAGATCCTCAAGAAGCATGCAGGCACACTTTTCACCACTGACCAGAATCTGCAGTATCTTGACTCTGTTCTCGTCACAAAATGCCTTGAAAACTGCGGCAGTTTTCTTTGCGTCCAAACTTCTCTCCTCACTTTCTATAGACAAATGTCTATATGAGATTATATTCCTCACATAGACATTTGTCAATACGTTTTTATATGCAGTAATTAATGGCTGTCAGACCGTAAATCCAGGCGGCTTTCTGCACATCGGCTGCATAGATATATTCATGAATGGAATGAGCCACGCTCAAATCCCCAGGACCCATTACTACACAGTGGCTTCCAGTCTTATTGCTGATGGCTCCTGCATCACTCCAGGCAGGGAAAGCTGTAAGTTCTCCCGTCCATTCAGGTCCCTCTTCAGCCTCTGCCATAGCATGCTGAATCGATGTCACCAGAGAATCCTCCGCTTCCGTACAGAACGGAATTCTCGGCAAAGTATCTGTACTGTCGGCAAAATTATCTTTTACCACAGCTTTAAAGCGAGGGTCCTGGCGATGCAGCTCATCACAGATCGCCTCCAGCTCCTGATACACCTGCTCAATGGTTTCAGTCGGCACACACCTGCGATCCAGCTGTATCAGGCATTCTCCCGGAACAGTACTCGGCTGATCTCCCCCTGCGATACGCCCTACGTTAATGGTAGGCACGCCCAGAACAGGATATTCTCTGCTGTTCAGAACTGGCACATATTCTGTATAGATTTTCTGTATGAATCTTGACGCCATCTCAATGGCGTTAATGCCCTTGTCTTTATTGCCGCCGTGTACCTTGAAGCCTTCGACTAAGACATCAATCCACTCAAGGCCCTTATGTCCAAGAGCAATCTTCATATCTGTCGGCTCGCCCATAATAGTCCCGTCACAGACA
>CABSEO010000041.1 GCA_902476665.1 uncultured Emergencia sp. | reverse complement strand
TGCTTTCACCACATCTCCAATCACAGCATCTTTTACAAAAACTGCAAGTCCATCACTTCTTCCCAGCCCCTGTCCTTCGCTTGTCATGTCTTCGATTCTGATTTGAACCATTTCTCCTTTTTCCATTCTTTTTTCCCTTCCTGTCTTTCTTGTCTGACTTTCTCTTTACCGGAGGCAGTTTTTCTTCTCTGCCCTTAGCCACACTCTCTCCCACACGACTGCCCGGCACATGAACGGATTCCTCAGTATCCCTCTTCCTGTGTTTTCTGCCGCATTTTTCTAAGGCTTCTCTTTCTGCTTTCCGGTACTTATTCTTTTCACGACGTCCTCTCTGCTGTCTTTCATCATCTTCTCCCCGCTCCGATTCAGGCTCAATTTCGCCCAGATTCATGCGAAGAAACGCAGCCGCAATTTCCAGAGGTTCTACCCCGTCATCCAGACATCGTTTATAAACGATTTTCATATATGGGGTCAAATCCTTTCCCTCGCAGTATTCTACAGCATCTGACACGGTTTTATACGCTTTGACTGTCATGGCACTGGATGCCGTCGGCATGGTCTTTTCCTTGATACGGGTGCTGCAGTAATCTTCCAGAGATCGGATTTTATATCGTTCTCTTGGGGTAATCAGAGAAATGGCTTTCCCTTTTCTTCCCGCACGCCCTGTTCTGCCGATACGATGTACATAGTACTCCATATCCTGAGGCATATCGTAATTAAACACCATATCCACATCATCGACATCAATGCCTCTAGCCGCTACATCGGTAGCCAGAAGCAGCTGCAGCTTTCCACTGCGGAACAGCGTCATGACCCTGTCTCTCTGATATTGAGACAGATCGCCGTGAAGAGCCTCCGCAGAATAGCCCTTTCCCTTCAGCAGCAGAGTCAGCTGATCCACCTTCCGTTTGGTATTGCAGAAAATCAGAGCCCTTGTCGGCGACATATAATCCAGCAGTCTGCAGAGAGAACTGTCCTTAGTCCTGCCTTTTACCACATAATAAGTCTGTTTCACGAGAGGTACCGTCATTTCCTCCTGAGGCACCTGGATATGCAGTGCGTGGTGCTGATACTGCTCTGTGATCTCCAGAATTTCATCAGGCATGGTGGCTGAAAAAAGTGCCGTCTGGCGGTCTTCTGGAATTGCCCTGCAGATGGTTTCGATGTCCTCTCTGAATCCCATGTTCAGCATTTCATCCGCTTCATCCAGCACCAGCATTTTCAGATTTTCCAGATTCAGGGAACCTCTGCGCATATGATCCATGACACGGCCCGGTGTTCCCACCACAATGGAAATCTTTCCTTTCAGAATTCGAAACTGTTTTTCAATATCCTGTCCTCCATAAATCGCTGCCACCTTCACACCGCTCACATGGCGTGCCATCTTTTTCAGTTCTTCTGCAACCTGAATTGCCAGTTCTCTGGTGGGGCAGAGGACCAGTCCCTGTACACCGCCGGTTCTGCTGCTCAGATTCTCTATCATAGGAATACCAAAAGCCGCCGTCTTTCCCGTTCCGGTCTGGGCCTGTCCAATGATGTCCTTACCTTCAAGAAGCACCGGAATGGCCATTTCCTGAATAGGGCGTCATCACGACAAAACCCATTTCTGCAGTCCTTTCAGTATCCGTTTATCAATCTTCGATTCACTGTAATTCATGTAATTCTCACTTTCTTATTAACTCGTTAAAATCATAGTATACCATATACTTGTGAGTAAAGATACGGAGGATAGAAAAGTTTCTTATTTTGCTCCCTGATCTACAACAACTTTTCTGACTTTTATATTCTTCCCTTCCACAGTTACAACAGCGAACGATATCTCAAGATCAAATCTCCTGCGCCCGCAGCTTCCGGGATTCAGCCAAAGTCTGCCGTCGATATTCTGCTCAGAATATTTATGAGAATGGCCGAAGATCACTACATCAGTATCTCCCAGTTCCCTGGGAACATCCTTTTTATTGTGCACCAGAAAAAATCGGCACTCTTCAAGCTGAAATTCCAGAAAAAGCGGCAGATGCTCCGCCCATTCTTTATCATTATTTCCTCGCACAACATATAACGGAGCCATCGCCTGCAGCTGCTGCAGAATTTCCGGCTTATTGATATCACCGCCGTGTATGATTACATCACAATCCCCAATATGCTGCAGAACCTCTTCTCTTAAAAGTCCATGGGTATCTGAAATCACCGCTGCTTTCGTTGTCATTTTTTCCTCCTGTGACTTATATTTGTATGCTCTTATATTTGATTATACCAACCGCACAAAATCTGTTCAAGACACTTGTCCATCCAATATTTCCACCAGCTTCAGATTTTTATCCATCCATTTTTATTGTTTTCCTCAACAAATCCGTAACCTTCTCTTGACAAGATGAATAATGTGTAGTACGATAAAAAAACTCTTTGCACTGCATTACATCCTTATTCAGGGTGCGAGATCAACAGTACAAACTGAGCAGGCGATGCGTTATTGCGCATGTAGCCGGGCTGCGGATGCGGCAGCAGATTGTTTCTGACATCTGTGGGACAGTTGTATGTTCCGCAGATGTTTTTTTATATTCTCTTGCGGATCTGATTCTCTCTGCGACGTGTTCATAAGAGAAATATCGCAGTCATGTAATATGACAAAAGAGGAGGATTTTTTATGACCCGAAAAAAACAAAACACAAATCAGGCTGTATCCCCAAAGGTCAATGAAGCAGCCGTTATCAGAAACTTGTCTTTGGTTAGTTTAATCGGAAACACCCTACTTTCAGGCTTCAAAATGTTTGCAGGTATTACGGGAAATTCCGGTGCAATGATTTCAGATGCAGTTCATTCATTCTCTGATGTGCTTACAACGCTGATTGCATGGATTGGTGTAAAGATTTCAAAAAAAGAAGCCGATGATTCTCATCCATATGGCCACGAACGGCTGGAATGTGTCGCATCACTGTTCCTCGGACTTGTTTTAATGGTGACAGGTATAGGCGTAGGTAAGGCGGGCTTGGAAAACATTTTTTCAGGTCATTATGAAACACTTGCTGTTCCGGGTGTCATTGCCCTGATCGCTGCAGTTATATCCATAATCGGCAAAGAAGCAATGTACTGGTATACGCGATATTATGCAAAACTGATCAATTCAACTGCCTTCCTGGCTGATGCCTGGCATCATCGCTCAGATGCCCTGTCTTCTATCGGCTCATTAATCGGTATAGCAGGATCTATGCTGGGTTTTCCTGTACTTGATTCTGCAGCAAGTGTTGTGATCTGTCTGTTCATTGTAAAAGTTGCATTTGATATTTCAAAAGATGCACTGGTCAAAATGCTGGATACATCTTGCGGAGAAGATTATGAGAAAGATTTGACGGAATATATTCTGGCACATGAAGATGTAATCGAAGTAGACATGCTTCACTCCAGAATGTTTGGAAACAAGACTTATATTGATTTAGAAATATCTGTAGACGGGAACAAATCGCTCTGGGAAGCACATGAAGTGGCAGAACGTGTTCACAGGGATATTGAACAACGGTTTTCGGACATTAAACATATTATGATCCATGTGAATCCGGTCAGCACCGATACTAATTAGGCGGTCTTCTAACAGCAGAGATGATATTGAAAATCCATCATAAACGGAATATAATGTATTAACGGTCGGTTCTTTTTGACTGCAGTTTCAACGTGTATCGAAGCATCTGACAAAAAAAGAGAAAGGGGATAAAAAATGAGTGTATACGCAATATATTTCAGTCCTACAAAAAGTACTGAAAAAACAGTTAAAATACTTGCCGGTGAATTGGGAAACTATACCGAGATTGATTTAAGCAAAAAAGAAGAACAATTCAATCAGACTTTCAGTAATGAAGACGTTTGTATCTTTGGCGTTCCATCCTACGGAGGCAGAGTTCCTTCTGTCGCATTACAAAGAATGAAAGACCTCAAAGGAAATGGTACCCCTGCCATTTTACTGGTATCTTACGGGAACAGAGCCTACGAAGATACTCTCAAAGAACTGGAGGCATGTGTAACAGATAAGGGCTTCCACTGTATTGCTGCCATCACAGCTGTTGCGGAACATTCCATTATGCACCAGTTTGCTGCAGGACGGCCAGATGACGCCGACAAGCATCAGCTTATACAGTTCTCAGAACAGATCTTGAACAAGATGAAAAACACCTCACCTCATGATAAATTAACACTGCCGGGAAATTATCCATATCGGGAATATAACGGAATCCCACTAAAGCCCAAAGCCGGAAACAACTGCTCAAACTGCCGTTTATGTGCAAAAGTCTGTCCAGTAGGAGCCATCCCTTCAGAAAATCCGAAAACAACAAATAAAAAACTTTGCATTTCATGTATGAGATGCGTGCAGGTATGTCCTTCAAACGCAAGAAAATTAAATGGGATATTGTTAAAGATAGCTTCTAAAAAAATGGAAAAGACCTGCTCTGACAGAAAGGAAAATGAACTTTTTATATAATATCAGAAAAACGTCAGAATGATTACTGAACAGCCTCCTGAATATCACCGGATAAGAATGATATTTTAGAGGCTGGTCTTTTACTTTATTTAGCGGTAAGCGATGTCCGGCACTCCATTAAGAGAAGAGTACATATTCACTTGTAATGGTTATCCACCCATACCCGCTGATATAGCCTCTTTTCCCGTCCTGGCTGATGCGGGAAACAACATAGGCGTCTCCTTTTTTTAATGTTCCTTTTTTTCTGGATGACAGAAGCGGTGATTCACGGTAAATCAGTTTCCCTTTTGTTCTGATTCTGACAGCATCAGTAAAACTGATCACATGAACAAATTTTGTCGTGATAGTCACCCAGCCTATCCCCTGAATATATCCACGGGTACCTTTCTTTGCCGTCCTGGTTACTCGGTAAATCCCATTTTCAGACAGTACTCCCATTTTTTTTGACAGCAGACTGTAGCCTCTACGCACCAGCAGTCTTACTTTAGGTTTTATCAGGAAATTATCATCGTAAGCAGTGTAGCTCTTGTTCACATCTCTGGGGCCGCTGAACCCAGATACAACGGTAGTGCTTGAATACTGCCACATATCATAACTTCCGCTGTAGGTGACAACACTGTTATACTGCGCCAGCCATTTACTTAAACCATTCACATTTCCTATTTTACTTGTAAACCAGGATGTGGAGGCATACACTCCCGACATATAGCCCGCCTTTTCGATCTCTTCGCAGAAGGCCTTGCAGGCTGCAGCCAGATTTGCTTTGCTTGCCGTACCGGATGTGGCATTGTCCTCCATATCAATGAAGACAGGCATACTCAAGGCTTTTCCCTGCAGCAGCTGCAGGCAGTATTTTGCTTCTGCCCTGCCCTCTGCCGCATTGCGGGCGTTAGAATAAAAATAAGCACCGATGCGCAGTTTTGCAGAGACTGCTTTCTTATAATTGTTCTCAAAGGTACTGTCAGGGTATTTTAATCCCATATTTGCATATCCAATGCGAGCGATGAGAAAGTCCCAGCCTGCAGCCTTAAACTTTCGGAATGCGGAGAGCGCAGGTTTTCCCTGCCAGTAAGACACATCTATCCCTGTCAATTTCACCTTAGCCATACTATTCCTCCCCATCCGCATCGTTTGGTTCCGGTAATCCCGCAATATTGGTCAGAAGTGACAGAATCCCTGATAATACCGCAGTTGATGATACCATCATCCAGTTTACATCATCCAGCATCGCACTGGTTCCTATCATGGCAACAGCAGTCTGTGCCATAGTTCTGACAGCCCTCAGTGCGGCTGTTTTTAACCGATTCCTCATAATAATTTTCTCCCTTCAAATTTTCATTCACCTGTTTTTTGCAATATTCGTCTGGTTTATCCCTTCTTCAATGGTGATGAAAATGGCTTCCCGAAGTCTTTTAAAAGCAGCCCCCCAGCTGATGGTATTAAAATATTATACTGACTAGCTCATATCCATCTATGGGCAGTAAAAGGCCTCTCATTTATCCGTCAGGCGCATTTTACTGTTTCACTGCTATAATATACAGATGCAGCTGACCGCAAAATTGTCACTGATATTCTTTTAATGGCATTACGTGCCGTACTGATTCAACCAAGCCGAAAATGGCACAAGGCAGCGTTCCGTCATAAAATTCAGACAGCCTGCGTTTACTGCTGAAACCAGATAATGATCAGTTTATATCAAAAATAGATTCATAATTTAACACTTGCTTAATTCACAGTCCTGTGCTAATATAGTTAGGAACCTAACTTTAGAAAGAGGGGGGAAATTTATTATGCATTCCATATTTAAATTTATAAGTCTGTTAGCAAACAGTCAGAGAAGATATATTGATCATCTTGCAGCAGATAAGGAATACAGCGGTGCACAGGGTAAGCTGATTCACTATCTTTTTACTCACCAGCATACCACAGTACACCAGAAGGATATTGAAAAAGCCTTTGGGCTGAGGGCTCCTACTGCCACCGAACTTTTAAAGTCACTGGAGAAAAAAGAGCTGATACAAAAAGTGCCCGATAAGAATGATGCCCGATACAAAAGCATCCATCTTACTGCGCTTGCAGAAAAATATCGGGACGACGTTTTTCATGACATGGAACATCTGGAATCCAGACTCACTGATAATATCAGCGAGGATGAACTAAAAATATGGATACAGGTAAGTCATAAAATGCTGACAAATCTGGCAGGAGGTAAAAATGAAATATAAAGGGAATCTGATGACAAGAGTATTATTTTATATCGGCGGATTAGTAATCATGACCCTGGGTGTTGCAGTGTCGGTCAGAGCAGATTTAGGTGTATCTACCATAAGCTCAATACCTTATACGATGACTTGTGTTGCCGGTATTGATTTAGGAATTGCGACTATCATTTTCTCTGTTTTCATGGTACTTCTGCAGATTGTTCTGCTCCGAAAAGATTATAAAATCATCAATCTGCTGCAGCTGCCAGTGGGCATTATCTTTGGTGTTTTTCTAACCTTCTGCTGCAGTCTTACGGTCTATATTCCTGAACCATCCAGTTTTATTGTCCAGCTGATTATGACATTAATCAGCACTGTATTAGTAGCCTTAGGTGTCTTCCTGTATGTACCTGCAGGATTTATCCCACTGGCGCCGGAAGGTGCCATGCTGGCAATCTCCAGGATTACTAAAGCTAAATTTGCCAACGTAAAGCTGATCTGCGACATTACCATGGTGGTTATCTCCCTTGTGACCTGCCTGATTGTAATCAGACAGCTGGGAAGTGTGGGAATCGGAACCATACTGGCTGCATTACTTGTCGGTACAGAGGTAAAATGGCTGACAAAATTCTTCGGGGAATCGAGAGACAGATTATTAGGTATCAATATCCATTCCGGCGAAACTGCCAGTGATGTACCGCTTTTCAATATCATGAAAAAAGATGTTTACACAATCAGAGAAGATGCCTCTCTGCTGGATGTTCTCAGGCTGCTTCGAGAAAAGAAAATCAGCGGTGTTCCTGTAGTCAATTCCCGAAACGAGCTTGTAGGGTTTGTTTCAGACGGAGATATTATCAGACACCTGTCGTCTGAACACTCCCTCTTTGTCAATCAGGAGTCTCTGGAAAAAATAGAATTCAACAAGGCACTGCTGGATCTTGTAAAAAAAGAAGTTTCTGCCATTTGTACAAAGAAAATTATTACAGTAAACGCAGATGACGATCTGGATGAAATATGCTACAAGCTGGGTGAAAATCATCTGAAAAAAGCCCCTGTCATGAAAGACGGACAAATGATCGGCATAGTCAATGTCAGCAATATCATCAAATATGCTGTCAGTCTGATGGAAAATACAATTTAGCGCCGGGCTCTGCAGGCTTAGCCGCCTGTGGTCCAATCACAATTTCATAAAGAAAAGGAGTGTTGTTCATGATCGATTTTAAAAATGCAGAGTATCTTAAGCTAAAACCTGTAGATAACAGTACCTTCAGCAGTACTATCACACCGATGTTTGTCGAAGGTGAAGAAATTATCGCAACTTTCAAGACCATACGGGACGGTGTCGTATTTACGACAAAACGCATTTTTGCCATCAACGTCCAGGGAATCACCGGAAAAAAGGTAGATTATACATCTTTGCCTTATAGTAAAATTCAGGCATTCTCTGTTGAAACAGCCGGGGTTCTCGACCTTGACAGTGAACTGGAACTCTGGTTCAGCGGACTTGGCAAAGTTAAATTTGAGTTTGTGTCTAAAGCAGATGTTACTCAGATCTGCAAAATGATATCCCAACTTGTTATTTAAGAAATCAACTAAAAAATATTATAAGTCCTTCCTAATATCGAGCAACAGTCCCTGCCATCTGAAGCAGGGACTGTTGCTGTATTTCCACTGTTTCCTGACCGTAGCAGTAGAGATAGTCGCACACGCTGCAACCACTGCCTTCAGGTATAATACAGAATGCGGACAGAAGCTTCCCTTTTCCGTCTCCTCAAAGGTGCTTCTGTCCGCATTTTTCTGAAATTCCATCAATTCATAGTTTCCTACTTTCCAATCTCCCGCTTCTTCTGGTCTTTGCAGATGTGATTTCACCCGCCTTGCATTCTTCCATCAGAATACCGCAGCTCTGCTCCATGGGTCTCCAATGGCGGTCCCATGGTCTACCTATATATTGTTAGAAATGAAACAGACTGGTAGTTTTTCTTTCTCAGAATTATCATAGTTCTATACTGAAATAGATACAGGCCTGACTGTATTCATCATATTCTTCTTCCGAATCAGTCATATAATTGATGGACACTTTTTCATCTTTGCGAAAGCTGAAATCCTCGTAATACGAACCGGCGCTAAACTGTTCTTTAAAGTTCTCGGGCAAAACATATTCTTTCAGCAGAACATGAGCCTGTGCCTTTACATGAGCATCATTCAGCATCACATTCAGCTTTAAAAGATCCTGCTCAGCTTTTTGAAGATTTTCGTCTTTGCCTGCCTGTATATCAACGTCCACACAATATCTTACCTGGCTAATCAATCCGTCATTTTCTACCGTGACAGAAATATAAGAGTTATACGGCTCTTCATAGCTGTAAAGATAGCCGGTCACACTGTATCCATTACTTCTGTATTTTTCTTTCGGGTCATCAATGCTGACATGATCACAGTCCTGCTGCAGGGAATCCTGTAGAGCATACACAGATTTAGATGCCACGGCAATTCCGGCATCAGCATTTTCCTTAGCAGCAATAAAGTGAGGAATATAAACTGCGGTTAAAAAAATAACCGGAAGTAAAATAATGGGAATCATATATTTTTTCACTTTCGGAATGTCCACTGCGAAAACGCCGGCAATAAGTATGGCATTTTTTCTGATTTCATTTGCCATTTGTATCACAGTTGCCAGAGAACTCACTGCCGCCAATGCTTCGAAAACCTTTCCGGCTTTTTTAGCGCCGGAACTGTCTGACATTCCCAGCAAATGTCCCGCCGATTTGGTTCCCATTGTCATTGCAATCTGCCCGGAATAATCCTTGCGAGACAATTCCACCCGCGCTTTCTTTGCCAGTTTTTTCCATTTTTCCTTTCTCATGCCTCTGCGTGTTATTGTTAAACAAAGAATAAATCCTACCGTGTAAATCGCTACAATTGCCAGATAACAGCAAAGACCCCACATATATAAATCCG
>CABSEO010000040.1 GCA_902476665.1 uncultured Emergencia sp. | reverse complement strand
CTCCCAGACGTGACCCCATACCGAAAACCTTTCTGCAATATAGGCCTTGAACTTAAGCACCATCAAGCCGCCTACAAAGGCCACCCCCAGAATCAGTATCAGTTTGGTAAAATCGCCACTGCGCAGAAAAGATATGACGAGGAAAGTGACAAAGAAAATCATGGCAGTTCCAAAATCCCCCATCAGAGCCAGACAGCAGAAGCAGAATCCGGAAAAAATCATGAAGATCATGGAGTTTTTCTTTTCAAAGAGTTCGTCTAAAGACGCTGCTCCCACCCAGATAAAAGCCAGCTTTACAATCTCTGACGGCTGAAATGAAAATCCACCAATCTGCACCCAGTTGGAAGCACCATATTTCGTCGTTGCAAATACCAGGTTAAAAACAAGCAGCAGCGCTGCTCCTGCATACATGAATTTCTGAATAGCTTTTGTCCGGTTGAGATCCCGCAGATAAGCGCACATAAAGAAAAACAGAACCACACCGATTGCAATGGCGACAAACTGTTTAAACACTGACTCCGGCAGTGCTGATGCTGTCACCGCCAGACTCAGCGTAGACAGGAAAAAGGCAATAGTTTCCATTTCAAAGCCTTTTCTCCGCATGGTCCGAAGCAGAATGACATATCCCCACATAAGCGCACACAGTCCCAGAAACGAAACTGTAATTGATGAGGAATAGCGATCTCCCAGAGCAATTTTCAGCTGCAGTATCGTCATCATCTGAAAAACAGTCAGCGCAATGAGAGATGACCACGGTGAAAGCAGCACTGTATCTGACTTTCTCATCTGAATGTTGTTTCTGCGTTCCTCAAGACTTATCGGAAATAGCGTACATTGTGTCATGCCCATAGTAATCACATCACCAGGCTGAATCCGTACCTGCTTTCCCTGCTTTACCCGTTCTTCATTAATAAAAGCTCCGTTTTTTGAGCCCAGATCCCGATAAGTCCAGTTGCCCCTGCCATCACGGTTCAGAGTTCCGTGATTTCTGGATACACTTGGATCCTCAATATTGATATCACAGCTTTTGGATCTGCCAATCACATTTTCCCAGTGAGTAACGGGTATATTCTCACCTGTATTCAGATGCAGATAAGCCCACACCTCAGAAGGGCTGCTGGATTTTAGCAGCGACAGGATAGCACGTAGCAAAATAAACACAGCAAGAATAATAAAAATCCATCTCGCTGCTGCAGTATAAATCAGTTCAAATCCGTACCCGGAACTGAACACTGCTGTAATGGATTTAAAAAGACCTGACAGAAAGTCTCCAATTCCGCTGAATATTCCCTGTAAAATATTAGATATATTCTCCATAATCCCTCCTTTCGAATCTTAGTATACCACAGATTTCCAAGATGTAAAACCCTCAGCAAAAGCTCTCGCTATTTTCTTTTCTTTAAAAGTCTCACCTGCACTTTTTACGCGAATTGCTACCGGATTCAGGCAGGTCTTCCGATTTTATGCAGCAAAAAAACATTGGGCCTTTGGCCCAATGTTTTTTCTTTGCTTATATTTCTGGCGCATAGTATTAACTATAATCTTAGAAACTAATTCCGAGATTCTCAGATTATTTTCATCTATATTTTACTACATTCTTTTCCCGTTGTCAAAGAATTTTCAGATATTTTTTGGGAATTTTTTAATAAATTTTCTTCTACAGCAAATTATTGCCGAAGGAACAGTCATCAGTCTCGGATATTGGTCAAAGGCAGAAAAGTAATGTAATTTCAAAAGCAAAATTACAGATGATATTATTAAAATTTATTTACAAACAAATATCTTTACAGTACAATACCGCTATCTGCTTTTTTAAATCTGCGGGAGGTAAAACATGAAACTAATCATCAGTGACAAATCTCTTTCTCTGCAACATGGACCAGATACAAAGCTCATAGACCTTTCCTCTATGAAAATTGCCGGCTGTGTCGGATGCTTCGGCTGCTGGACAAAAACACCGGGGAAATGTGTGATCAGGGACGATGCGATTAAGGTATATCCTTTAATCGCGCAAAGTGATCAGATCATATATGTAAGCCGTATCAGATACGGGAGCTATGATACTGTAATGAAGACTATGCTGGAACGGGCAATCCCGATTCAGAAAGCCTTTATCCGAATATTGAACGGAGAAACCCATCATTTTCAGAGAAAGGTTGTGCCAAAACATGCTCTGATCATTGCATACGGAACAGATGATCCGGAAGAACAGGCACTTTTTCGCAGACTGGTAGAACGTAATGCCTATAACATGTGCTTTGAAAGCTATCGAGTTGTTTTTACTTCAGAAAGCATGATAGAAACAATATTAAAAAAGGAGACTGAACAATGGGAAAAGTTTTAATCCTTAACGGAAGTCCTAGAGCCCCAAGATCCAATTCCGCAAAATATGCTGAACTTTTTATGCAAAAATTTCAAGGATCCTGTCAGACCATCAATATCACAAAGGAAAATCATAACAGGATCTGTTCAGTACTCTCAGACTTTACGGATGTTCTTCTGATTTTTCCTCTTTACGCTGACGGAATTCCTGCAATTCTTCTCGACTTTCTGAAAGATATGGAGAGCTGTCAGATGACTGATAAACCAGTCGTGTCTGTCATTGTCAACTGTGGATTCCGTGAAGCCTATCAGAATGATACAGCTGTAGAAATAGTACAGTTCTTCTGCAAAAAAAACGGGTTCGTCTTCGGCTCCGCACTGAAAATCGGAAGTGGTGAAGCGATCTTAGATACACCTTTTCGCTTTCTGGTAAAGAATAAAATCAAAAAAATGGCTTCTGCCATTTGCAGCGGAAAAAAATGTGTTCTTCAGGTTACAATGCCACTATCAGCATCCTCTTTTGTAAAAGCCTCTACAAACTACTGGCTTCGTTATGGACAGAGGAACGGCATTACAAGGGAAGAAATGGACACAATGGAAATTGAAAATTGAGTCCACACTGAACTTATCGGGAAATACAATTGAAATTACAGAAATAGGGCTGTGAGCAAAAAAAGCCCCCTGTAACTATAAAATAAGGATACAATCAGTTACAGGAGGTTATTTTTGCAGAAAATATCCAAAAGCCGTCGGCACAGGAATATCCTTCTCCAGTTCCTTTTCACTCACCCAGAGAAAATCGTCCGGCATCCTGCTGACACTGAAATAGTATCCTGTCATATCCCATTCCACATGGGTGAAAATATGCCGGTATTCAGTCTTTCTCAAAAGATCTTTAGGTTTTACCCCCCAGCTTCCCCAAGGGCCAACTGCCTGTCCCGCACTCAATTCCTCTTCAACATTAGGCAGCTGATACAGACCTGCCAAAAGTCCTCTGTTGTCTCGCCTGCAGACAGCAGTTCTATCCTCGCACTGTAATATAAAGACCGTCATCTTTACCTTCTTTTTCTGCTTCCTGGTCAGTCTGACAGGCAGAGATGCGGCAGTTCCTTCTTCTCTTGCTCTGCAGTACAAAACCGCAGGACACAATTCACACTTTGGCTCTCCAGAAGGGACACAGATAAGGGCACCCAGTTCAATAAGGCTCTGTGTAAAATCTCCGCAGTTTTTTTCCGGGTACAGTTCTTTCAGAAACACAGAAATTCTTTTTTTAAAAGAACTGCCGAGGATATCAGAATCATCATTCAAAAGTCTGCTCATGACCCGCAGCACATTGCCATCCACCGCCGCCTCTCTCCGGTCAAAGCAGATGGATGCAATGGCACCTGCAGTATACTCCCCGATTCCCGACAGTTTCCTGATTTCTTCATATTCATCCGGAAAAACACCGCCCAGTTCTTCTGTGATCGTCCGGGCGGCTTTATGCATATTTCGGATTCGATTGTAATAGCCGAGACCCTGCCACAGTTTCAGCAGAGTCTCTTCATCTGCCTCGGCCAGATCTTCGATAGTGGGAAGGACCTTCATAAAGCGCAGATAATAGTCCCGCACAGCTTCTACCCTGGTCTGCTGCAGCATGATTTCAGAAACCCAGACATGGTATGGCTCTCTGTCCTTTCTCCAGGGCAGATCACGTCCGTTTTCCAGATACCAGTCCATCAGCTTCTGTGTAAATGTAAAATCTATTGCTTTAGCCATCTGCTCTCAAAAATCCTTCTATGATCTTCTGTTCTGCCTCTTCCTCTGTGAGTCCCAGAGTACGCAGCTTAAGAATCTGTTCTCCGGCAACCTTGCCGATGGCAGCTTCGTGAATCAGCTCTGCATCCAGATGTCCCGCATAAAGCTCCGGTGCTGCATTGACTCTTCCTTTGCCGACCAGAATAGCATCACATTCAGAATGACCTGTACACCGGTTATTGCCTTTGATTTTGGAATGATACTCCTGATATGAATTTCCCTTTGCCACAGATCTGGAAATCAAGTCGATAGCACTGTCTTCACCATTCATATCAACATCAAAGTCAGTCATTACATATTCGTCACCGTCAGTGAGCAGGCTTTCATGAATCAGAAGTTTTGCTCTGTCTCCCAGGCTGCCGGTGGTGGTTCTCACAGAATGATCCACACCGCCAAGCTGGACAGTATTCATCTCCAGCACTGCATCTTCACCAAGTTCCACGTGGGTTACCGGACTGATTTTTTTCTGACCGGAGCCGGTTCCTGTTCCCAGGTGCTTTTCTTCATAAATAACTTTTGCTCCTTTTTCCAGATAAAAGCTGTGAATTCCGTTATGAGCCGCTTCGCCCTCATCATCCGTATGCACTCCGCATCCGGCCACGATAGTCACATCAGCGCCTTCCCCTACATGAAAATCATTGTAGACAAGATCGCTGACACTGCCGCGGGTTACACAGGCCGGAATAAAAACTTTTTCTCCCTTGGTTCCCGGCTTTATGTAGATGTCGATCCCGCTTCCGTCAGGCTTTCCCTCAATCTGAATATTTTCAGTAGACTGTCTGCCTGCACAGCCACCATTTTCTCTGATATTATAGGCGCCTGTATAGCCGCCTTCTGTATAATCGGATACTGCCTTCAGCAGTTCTTCTGTCAGCTTGTCCACTTTTACCACTCCCTTCCGATAGGACATGTGGCGGATTTCTCACCGACCATAAGCTGTGGCATGATTTCTTTGCCCGGACCTGCAATACGCACCTTACCGTCTACAATAACAGCAATCTCGTCAGCAATTTCCAGCAGCCGTTCCTGATGAGAAATCACCAGCAGAGCCTTGTCCTGATCTTTTTTCAGATTTTCAAAGGTTTCGATAAGACCTGTAAAACTCCACAGGTCAATACCGGCTTCAGGTTCATCAAAGATAAGCAGTTTGCTGTTTTTACGTGCCAGAACCGATGCAATCTCGATTCTCTTAATCTCTCCACCGGAAAGCTGTGCATTGATTTCCCTGTCGATATAGTCTTTGGTACAAAGTCCCACCTTGGCCATCAGTTCACAGACATTTTCATCTCCGATGTCCCCACCGGCTGCCAGATCCAGAAGTGAACGAACCGTAATTCCCTTAAATCTGACAGGCTGCTGAAATGCGTAGCTGACGCCCAATTTTGCCCGCTCAGTTATATCTTTCTCTGTAATATCTATGTCTTCCAGCTGAATTGAGCCCTCTGTAACGGGATTAAGTCCTGCGATAACCTTGGCCAGAGAGGTTTTTCCGCCTCCATTCGGCCCTGTCACTACAGTCAGTTTGCCACGCTTCACTTTCAGGTCAATGCCTTTCAGTACTGCGTCCCCGTCTTCAGGCTTCCAACAGACGTTTTTTAATGTAAGCATTTGAATCCTCCAATAAAGTATTGATTGTTGTTACATACTCGTCTATTTTATACCATTTTCTGTGGAATTGAAACCCCCTTTTCCCTCATTTTCCATCTCTCTGACAATCTTCTCCTGCTTTTTATCAAGCTGTCTGCCCTGTTTTATCCTGCGCTGCGTCTTCATCATATCAGCCAGTTCTTTACTGAGATGTACTCTTCCTGTCATAAAAAACACCCCTTTTCGCCTGATTCTTAAAAGTTCTTTCAAGAATAGTATGCCGAAAAGAGGTGTATTCATACTTAGCTTCCCGTCTCAGATGTGCATTCCTGACTTATTCTGCTGCACCGGACAAAGCTTTAGGCATTTAGTTTCTCCACTGCCTGAGCACCTGTCATACCGACTTCAACACCCAGCTCTGCAGCTTTCTTCGATACCGCTTTTACAGGATTTTCCAGAGTTTCTTCAAAACAGCTTCCACCTACCACGGCTGCAGCATCTTCCACTGCTTCTGCAGTGTCCATATTCAGATAGCCACACATCACATATCCCTTTCTGCACTGTATAAACAGCATGTTCGGATGGCCCTCGCCACCGGGAGCATTGATGCGGATTCCCTGTACCTGCTGACCGTTTACATTTAACATCTCTATTTGAATCATTTCTTCAAATCTCCTTTTCTAAAATTTTTATGGTGATACGTTCGGCATATTACCGTCCGTCATCCATCTGAATCATCTTGGTTGTTGTTCTTTTCACGCTTTGTCTGTTTCCAGTTCTTTATCTGCTGCAGCCGATCCTTTACCAGTTTTTCACGTCCCTGAGACGTAGGCCGGTAATAAACTCTGTCTTTCAGTGCATCCGGCAGACAGGTCATTTCTGTCAGTTTTTCTGCCGTGTTATGCGCATACTGGTATCCTTTTCCATAGTCCAGTTCCTTCATCAGAGAAGTAGGTGCGTTACACAGATGCAGAGGCACAGGTTCCGCCGGCATGGATTTTACATCTTTTTTACATGTTTCACAGGCCGTATACAGTGCATTGGACTTTGCTGCCATGGAAAGGTAGACTACTGCATGGGTCAGGTGCACATCACACTCCGGCATCCCGAGAAAGTGACAGGCCTGATAAGCTGCCACCGCAACCTGCAGTGCCTGCGAGTCTGCCATTCCTACATCCTCACTGGCAAATCGGACCAGTCTCCTTGCAATATATAAAGGGTCCTCTCCTCCATCCAGCATTCTGCAGAGCCAGTAGATTGCCGCATCAGGATCGCTGTTTCTCATGGATTTGTGAAGTGCAGATATCAGATTGTAATGCTCCTCGCCGTTTTTATCATAGAGCAGAGAGCGGCGATTCATGCATTCCGACAGAATTTCATCTGTAACGTGCACCGTTCCCTCTTCATCAATCGCTCCGTTGAGCACAGCCATTTCCAGCGTATTGAGAGCTGTTCTGGCGTCTCCGTTGGCAAAGCGGGCGATCACACTGATATCCTCTTCCTCAATCTCTATGTCCATATTACCGAAGCCTTTGCTGCTGGTCAGAGCATGATGCAGAAGCTGTTCCAGATCTTCCTGTCCAAGTGCCTTCATCACGAAAACTTTACATCGTGAAAGCAACGCAGAATTAATCTCAAAAGACGGATTTTCTGTAGTCGCCCCTACTAAAATAATGCTGCCCTTTTCCACATAAGGAAGAAAAGCATCCTGCTGAGCTTTGTTAAATCTGTGGATTTCGTCTGCAAACAGCAGGGTGCGGATTCCCATTCTTCGTGATTTCTCCGCGCTTTCCATCACCGATTTAATTTCCCTGATACCGCTGGTCACAGCACTGAACTCCAGGAAATCGGCTCTGGTCTTTTTGGCGATAATTCTTGCCAGCGTGGTCTTTCCCACACCAGGCGGTCCCCAGAAAATCATAGAAGAGATCTGATCCTTTTCAATAAGCTGCCGAAGAATTTTTCCTTTTCCCACAAGGTGCTGCTGTCCCACATACTCATCCAGTGTTTCCGGACGCAGTCTGCTGGCTAATGGCACATTTTCTTCTCTGTTGTCAAAGATAGTAAGCTGTTCCATAAATATCTCCTGTCACCTAGTGCCTGATTTTATTTCCTCAGAAGCAATAAAATCATATATTGCATATAAACGATATATCAGTATTCTCAATTATTTCAGGTCATAAAAGCGAATCATCGCTTTTATTTACTCCCCACAGCTCTTGTCCTATCGTTTTCTCTGCCAGTTATATATTTTAGCACATTCCTGCGATACAGACAACTCATATCCGCCGCCAGGCCAAGCGATTTCAGTGAAAAAAGGACGTCAGCTAAAGCCGCGTCCCTTCAGTTTAATCTTATTAGCAAATTATTTTCAGCTTTTCATCTCTTCGATATGGATATGTGCGTTTGCCCGTTCGGCAAGCTCCAGGACTCTGTCTGCCTCTTCTTTAGAGAATACCAGTCTTCTGGTCATCACATCTCTCAGAAAATGAAGAATCACATAAGTGGAATTCCCTGCATTTTCTATATGTATATCGGAGATCTCATCAAAATTCCAGACAATCTTATGTTTATAGATAATAAAGTCATATGCCAGGACAATACCTTCTCTGCAAATATAGGTTTCTTTCTGAAAAACCACTGCCAGAATCAGAATTACACCAATGACAGCCGAGTACCTGACGGAAGACCAGAAACCGAAAATGATCAGTCCTGCTCCCATGAGCAGAGCTGCCATTTTTGTTGACTTTTTCATTGCCCTTTCGTCATATGCTTTAATTTTATCCATGATTTTTTTCTGCCCTTCTTTCAGCTTTCAGTTTTTTAATCTCTGCTCTGGATCTTCCATCATATTCTTTGTACTTAATACCAATTCCCATATACGAAATCACAATTGCCAGCACCGGATTAATCAGATTCATGAAGGCATATGGCATAAATGCCCAGTTAGAAACACCCAGTGTAGCTGACTGATATGCCCCACATCCATTCCATGGTATCATCGGTGACCATAATGTTGCTCCATCCTCAGTGGTTCTGGATAAGAAACTGCGACTGAGCCCTCTTTCATCAAAAGCTTTCGTGTACATTCTTCCCGGAACCAGAATTGCCAAATACTGATCTGTTAAAACTACGTCACAGATAATACCTGTTACAATTGTGCAAAGCACCAGACCTCCCACAGTCTTTACTCTTTTTACCAATCTTCCCAGAAGAACTTCCACAAATCCGCACTTTTCCAGAACGCCCCCGAAAAACAGTGCAAACATGATCAGTGAAATGGTCCACATCATGGAATCAATGCCGCCTCTGTTCAGCAGACTGTCTGTAACAGAATTACCGCTTTCAATACTGTATCCGGTCTGCAAACCGCCAAACACCTCAGGAAAAGATGCTCCCTGTGCAGTCATAGCAATTATACAGCCGCAGGCTGCCGCAAGCAGTAGAGACGGTATCGCCGGGATCCTTTTTACTGCTCCAAAGATTACCACTAAAACCGGCAGCATTATCCATGGAGAAAGATAAAAGTTTTCTGCAATAGCGTTCTGAATGTCCAACGCTAGCGATGCATCATAGCCAGAAGTATCAATAACCATTGCTCCTACAATTCCGTACAATACCAGAGAAATAAGAAAAGACGGAACAGTAGTAGTCATCATAGCGCTTACATGATCGTAAAGAGGTGTTTCCGCTCCTGCTGCTGCAACATTTGTACTGTCAGAAAGGGGAGAAAGCTTATCGCCAGTATATGCACCGGAAATTACCATACCAGCGGCCAGTGCCGGATTTATTCCCAAGCCCATAGCGATCCCCATCAGCGCTACGCCCACCGTCCCTGATGCCGTCCAGGAAGACCCTGTAGCAAGACCTACGATCGCGGTAAGAATTGCGCCTACCACCAGAAAAGCACCCGGCGAAATAATGTCGAGCCCATAATATACCATTGCCGGCATTGTCCCTGACCAAATCCAGGAGCCTATTAGCATGCCGACACACATAATAATCAGCAACGCTTCAACAGTTCTCCTAATACTGTCAAACGCTCCCGCCGCAATATCCGCCCAGGAATATCCGCATTTTACAGCTACAAGAGAA
>CABSEO010000039.1 GCA_902476665.1 uncultured Emergencia sp. | reverse complement strand
CCGAAGGGAGCCAGCGGAGTATTGGCCTTCGGTGCAAAAGGCGGAAAAGCAGGCGGTGAGGAGTTCCTGAAGAATCTGAAGCTGGCCAGCATTGTAGTGCATGTGGGAGACATCAGAACCAGCGTTCTGCATCCTGCATCTACCACACACAGACAGCTCAGCGAAGAGGATCAGCTGGCAGGCGGTATTAAACCGGAACTGATTCGTGTATCCGTTGGATGTGAAGATATTGAAGATATTATTGCTGACTTTGATCAGGCATTGAACAGCTTGAAATAATAGAGGAAAGCTATGATTTACAGAGAAGCTCTGCAACAGCAGATGGAGGAGTATTATCAGATTACGGCAGGTTACCGCGCTGCGACTATGGATGCGACCAGACTTGCAAGAAAGCCGGGTCTTTTTAAGAAGCAGGACTACAGTCCGTACATACAGCAGTTTATGAAACTGGCAAAAGACGGAGAAGCACTGAATCGAAAACAGCTTCAGAATCTTGCTGAAAGTGATGAGGAAAAACATATTGCAGAGCTGTTTTCCAGAAATGTCATCTCTTTTATACTGCTGTGTGAGGAAAATGCCAGATTTTATGACCTTTCCGATAAAAAGCAGTACCGAAAAAACGGAGTGACTCTGCAGGAATACGCAGAATGTGCCAACAGACTGCAGGGGATTCTGGACGGAACAGTGAAAGAGTTAGAAAAACTGGAACAGGCATATAAAGAATATTTCGCTGACAATTTTACCAACCAGTAAAGATAGCAGAAAACTTCCCAGCCAGATGAGACAGGCGGCGGGAAGTTTTTGCTGTTTTATCAGCAATATGGACGAATTAAAGCAGGGAGCAGAAAAAACCATCATCAGAACAACGATGATGAGCTGTGCTCCGTCAAATACTCCCTGTCTGGTAAAGGACAGCAGAGATGCCGCACCAAAATCCCGTTTCAGGAGATTGAGAATGAGAAGTTCAGCGGCTTCTTCCGGAAGTCTGAAAAAAGAGTTCAGCAGTGGACCTAATACAACGATCAGCTTGTGAAACAGACCGCAGAAAGCTGCAGCACTGATGAAAACGCTGCCGGCACAAAAAGCAGGTGCAGTTTCACAGATGGACCGGAATGCTTCTTTTACAGAAGAAATAACAGCAGCTCCCGGATGGAAAGATGATTTTTCGGTGCAGGGTAGAATCTGGCGGTCCGTGAAAGGATAGAACAGGCTTACAGCCTGGTAGAGTAAAAAGGAAAAGACAAAAAAGAACAGCAGAAACACAAGAAAAACAGGCAGGGATACCATGGCGGCAAAAGCTGCGCTGAGCAGGGAATCAGCAGTGTCAGAATCAGTGCCATACGTCTTTTTGCACGCTGATTGTGCACAGAGGTCAGGGAAGCCAGTGCCACAGTGGTGCATCCAAGTCCTGCAATGCTGTAAAATAACTGATTTGTGCGAGGCCCTGCCTGCCTGATAAAAGGAAGAACCGGCAGAAGTCTTCTCAGAAAGCCCAGCAGGATTAGAACGGGAAAAAGAACGAGAAACAGATATCTGGGAGTCAGTGTGAACAGTCCGAATTCGCCAAACAAAATACACTGGAAAAGAGACAAGAGATTGTTCATTTGTGCTTTTTAATCCTTTCAAAAAATGGTATACTATAAGTGTATGTGTAAAAAAGACATTCATGAGATTCTGAAGAGAAAGAGAGAGGAATTGTGGAGACGTTAGAGATTGCTTTACTGACCCTGTGTGTTTTGATACTGGTTTTTCTGCTGCTGGTGTATGGAAAGCTTTCTGCAGTGCAGAAAGAGATTAAGGAATCTCGGGTGGAAACGGTAAAGTACATAAATGAGGCTTTCAGGACCTTTGGAGAGATGCTTAGCACGGGCCAGAGTGAATCAGCAAAGATGCAGGATTTGCGCCTTGCTGAGCTGAATCGCAGATTCAGCCAGATGGCTGTGGAAAATGAGCAGAAGCTGGAACAGATTCGAATGACCATGTCAGAAAAGCTGTCAGAACTGAATTCTGACAACAGGAGACAGCTTGAGGCCATGCGGGCTACTGTTGATGAAAAGCTGCAGAAGACATTGGAAGATCGGATCGGACAGTCTTTTAAGCTGGTCAGTGAACGGCTGGAACAGGTATATCGAGGACTTGGAGAAATGCAGACACTGGCAGCCGGAGTGGGAGATCTGAAAAAAGTTCTGGCCAATGTAAAAACCCGCGGGATTTTAGGAGAAATTCAGTTAGGTGCTATTTTGGAGCAGATCTTATCACCTGATCAGTACGACGAAAATGTGGTTACAAAATCCTCAGGAAATGAACGGGTGGAATATGCCGTCAGACTTCCGGGAGAAGATGAGGCAACGGTATATCTCCCCATCGATGCAAAATTTCCTGCAGATGCCTATGTCAGGCTGACTGATGCGTATGAGAATGCCGATTCAGCAGCCATTGAAGCTGCCGGCAAGAATCTGGAAAAGGTAATCAAATCTGAAGCCAGAGATATCAGAAACAAGTACATTGAGCCGCCTTATACCACCGATTTCGGCATTATGTTTCTTCCTTTTGAAGGACTTTATGCGGAGGTGGTTCGCCGCGGTCTTGTAGAAGTTCTGCAGCGGGAATATAAAGTCAATATTGCAGGTCCAACGACTATGGCGGCCCTGCTTAACAGTCTCCAGATGGGCTTTAAGACGCTGGCTATACAAAAGCGTTCAGGGCAGGTCTGGGATATTCTGGGCGCAGTGAAGACAGAGTTTGAAAAATTTGAGGATGTACTGTCAGCAGCTCAGAAGAAAATCAATCAGGCCAATGATGATCTGGATAAACTCATAGGAACCCGTTCCCGTATGATCAGAAGGCGCCTGAGGGATGTATCGGCGCTGAGCGATGAAGAGACCACAGTATTACTGGATTTAGAGGAGAAATAAGCTTGAAGATATTTGCAATCGGAGATTTACATCTATCCTTCGATCCCCGAATCGAAAAACCTATGGATATTTTTGGAGCCAGATGGGAACGACACTATGAGCGGGTAGAAGAAAACTGGAGAAGGCTGGTGACTGCTGATGATGTTGTGATTCTGCCCGGGGATATTTCCTGGGGACTTCGTCAGGATGAGGCAATGGCTGATCTGACATGGATTCACGAGCTTCCGGGAAAGAAGATTATTACCAAGGGAAATCACGATCTGTGGTGGACGACTGTCACGAAGCTGAACCGGCTTTTTGACGACATTACATTTCTGCAGAACAAATCCTGTCTGGCGGGAGATACTGCAGTCTGCGGCAGCAGAGGATGGATTTGTCCGGGAACAGATGGATTTGACGAACACGACAGAAAAATTTACAATCGAGAACTTTTGCGTCTTCGTCTGTCACTGGAGGAAGGAAGAAAGAGCGGAGCAAAGACTTTGATCGCGGCGCTGCACTATCCGCCGACTAACGATAAAATGCAGGGATCCGGATTTACGGCTCTGATGGAAGAATACGGCGTGAAGACCTGTGTTTATGGACATCTTCATGGTAAGGATGCATTTAAAAATGGAATAAAAGGCCGGCTTAACGGCATAGAGTATAAACTGGTTTCTCTGGATTATCTGGAGGGGAAACCTGAGCTGATTCATCAATGTGAAGAAAGGAAAGCAGGTGAGGAGCAATGAAAAGAGTTATTTTAATTGTGCTTGACAGTCTGGGTGTAGGAGAACTGCCCGATGCCAGACACTATGGAGATAGAGGTACCAATACCTTTCTGCATGCTGCAGGTGCGACCCCGGGATTTAATCTGATCAATCTGAGGAAACTGGGACTGGGCAATATTATTGACGGACCGGACGGTGACTATTCTGATCCGAAGCCTTGGAGCTGCTATGGAAAAATGGCAGAACTCTCAAAAGGAAAAGATACCATTACAGGCCATTGGGAACTGGCAGGCATCGAGACTAAAATTCCGTTCAAGACCTATCCGGATGGATTTCCTGAATCTTTTATGGAGGCTTTTGAAAGAGCCATCGGCACAAGATGTCTGGGCAATTATCCTGCCTCAGGAACGGAAATTATTGAAAAACTGGGATTCGAACACGAGCTTACAGGCAAACCGATTGTATATACTTCAGCAGACAGTGTATTTCAGATTGCGGCAAATATTGAAGTGATTCCTCTGGAACGGCTTTATGAGATGTGTGAAATTGCAAGGAAACTTCTGCAGGGACCGTGGGCATGCGGAAGAGTGATTGCAAGGCCGTATATTCTAAAGGACGGAAAACGAATCAGGACTGCAGATCGCAGAGATTATGCCGTATCACCTCCAGAAGAGACCTTGCTGGATAAGCTGACAACAGCAGGAAGAACAGTTTATGCAGTGGGTAAAATCAGCGACATTTTCAACGGAAGAGGTATCACTACTTCTGTACACACAGAGGATAATATGGATGGTGTGGATAAAACGCTGGAAGCAATGGAGCAGGAGTTTGAAGGTCTTATATTTACTAATCTGGTAGATTTTGACTCCAAATTTGGTCACAGGAGAGATCCTGTGGGTTACGGCAGAGCCATTATGGAATTTGATATGCGGCTGCCTGAGATTCTGAATGCGATGAAAGAAGAGGAGATTCTGATTATCTGTGCTGATCATGGAAATGATCCTGAACACAAGGGCTGGGATCATACCCGGGAATATGTGCCTCTTATTGTGACAGGGGAAAAGATAAAACATGATAAAGAACTGAAAACCCGAAAGACATTTGCAGATGTGGGAGCCACCATTGCACAGTATCTGGGGGCCGAGCCGACGAACATCGGTGAAAGCTTTCTGAAGGAGATTCTAAAATGAATATGAATGATATCATCCTCAAAAAGAGGGACGGCGGCAAACTGAGTCAGGCGGAAATTAAATATTTTGTTAAAGGCTATACCGATGGAGAGATTGCTGATTATCAGGCGGCAGCTCTGCTGATGGCAGTTTTCTTTCAGAAAATGGATAAGGAAGAAACCTTTGAACTGACTAACGCCATGCGGTATTCCGGGGATACCATTGATTTGTCTGATATCAGAGGCATCAAAGTAGATAAGCACTCCACCGGCGGAGTAGGAGATAAGACTACTTTGATAGCAGCGCCTCTGGCAGCAGCCTGTGGTGTGCCGATTGCCAAAATGAGCGGGCGCGGTCTGGGTTTTACAGGCGGTACTGTGGATAAGCTGGAATCCATTCCGGGATTTCTGACAGCCATGGAACCGGAAGATTTTCTGCGGCAGGTCAATGAAATCGGCATAGCAGTCATCGGTCAGACAGGACATATAACACCTGCCGACAAAAAGATTTATGCTCTCCGTGACGTGACAGGCACGGTAGAGAATCTGAGTCTCATTGCTTCCAGTATCATGAGTAAGAAACTGGCCGCAGGCAGTGATGCCATTGTTCTGGATGTGAAATGCGGAAGCGGGGCATTCATGGAGACTCAGGAGGAAGCTGAGATTCTTGGACAGCTGATGTGTGAAATCGGTGTTGCTGCAGGCAAAAGGACTGTGGCAGTCATCACTGATATGAGTCAGCCCTTGGGAAACGCCGTGGGAAACAGCCTTGAAGTGATTGAAGCTATTGAAACACTAAAGGGCAAAGGACCCGACGATATCACAGAACTTTCCTTGAGACTTGCCGGAATGATGATCTATCTGGGCGGCAGAACAAAAACTCCTGCAGAGGGTCATATCATGGCACAGCAGGCGCTTCACAGCGGAGCAGCCCTGGAGAAGTTTAAAAGCTTTGTCGCAAGGCAGGGCGGAGATGCTCGTGTGGCAGAAGACTATGAATTATTCCCTGCAGCTTCCTTTCATAAAGCAGTGACTGCTGAAGAAAGCGGTTTTGTGAAGTCTATCGAAGCAAAATTCATCGGTCTGGCTTCGCAGCATACCGGTGCAGGAAGAGCCAGAAAGGAAGATAGTGTAGATCTTTCCGCAGGAATTTATCTGCATAAAAAGGTTGGCGATAAGGTGAGCCGTGGAGAAGTGCTTGCCACACTTTACGGAAATGACAAGAACAGACTGGCTGCTGCTGTAAAAGAGGCGTCGGGAGCATTTGTTATTTCAAAGGAAAAAACAGCAAGACCTGAGCTGATAAAAGAGGTACTGGGTCTGTAACAGATACATAAGCAGAAAACAGGAACAGGGATTTGCTGTAGCAAGATTCGGAATCTGCAGTTCCTGTTTTTTGTTATGCAGGAAATCGCAAAGAAATCCGGACTTTAAGCTGAACCGGCGAAGCCACTCTTTTATTCCTGTAAAAGACGGGAGCCGAGATTCAATGTACTGAACCTGAAAAACATTCCCTGGCTGTCATTGTACTCTTGCATTCTGTTTTTATTGTTTTATTGTTATTTTATATTGATCTGACTGCTGCAGCAGGAGGACATATTACAATAAGAAAAAGGAGTGTAAGATTATGAGCAAAGAATATGGTTATGTACGGGTGTCGACAAAAGAGCAGAATGAATCCAGACAGATTCTGGCGATGGAAGAATATGGAATAAAAGCAGAATGCCTTGTGGTTGAGAAGCAGTCGGGAAAAAATTTTGAGAGACCCAAGTATAAACACCTGATGAAAAAACTGAAGGCAGGGGATACGCTTATCATAAAAAGCATTGACAGACTGGGACGCAATTATGATGAAATTCTGGAGCAGTGGCGGTATATTACCAAAGAGAAGAAGGCTGCCATCGTGGTACTGGACATGCCTCTGCTGAACACAGCAAGAGATCGGGATCTGACAGGTATTCTGATTTCTGATATTGTGCTGCAGCTGCTTTCTTATGTTGCGCAGACAGAACGCGAGTTTATCCGGCAGAGACAGGCAGAAGGCATTGCGGCAGCCAGAAAAAGAGGGGTCAAGTTTGGAAGACCCAGAATGGCTGTACCGGAAGAATTTCATCAGATGCAGAAGCAGTGGGAGCAGAAGACGATTTCTTCCCGGGAGGCTGCAAGAAGAATTGGAATAGCACAGAATACCTTTTTACGCTGGTGCAGAGGAGAATGATCTTCAGAAACTGTTTTGTGCAGGAGAGTATCGGTAAGCTACATACTGACAGAGAAACAGATCAGACTTGTTCTGAATCTGCAAACTATATATAATAAGGATATCTTTACAAACAGGAGAACAATTAAAATGACACAGTTAGAACAGATTTTTAAGGATATTTTCCAGGGAGAACAGCTGATTCGCATGATTTTCAGTTCCAAAAGAAAAAAATCCTGTCCATATCAGAAGGTGACTATCAGGCCTGTAAAACTGAATGAACATATGGTTTTTCAGGCAGAATATACTGTTGGAAATCAGGTGATTCATGAAAATCTTTTGCCGGATGAAGCCGAAAAAAAGGCTATGCAGCTTTTGAAAGACAATTTTAAACAAATTAATCTGTTTACGATTTATGAGGATATGCAGGTGCTGGCTGCAAAGCCTGACAGGCCTCGAATTGTTACAAAACCTGCCACAAAAGGAATGCCAAGTCTTTCTCATAACAGAGAAAAGAAACGGCTGATCCCCGAGGGAGAGCCTTGTGATTTTCTGATTCGCCTCGGGGTAATGGATGAAAACGGAAAGGTTGTACAGAAACACTATAGTAAATATCGGCAGATCAACCGATATCTGGAAATTGTGGAAGACGTGTTTGCCTGTCTGCCCCGGGATCGCAGACTGCGGATCATCGATTTCGGCTGTGGTAAGGCTTACCTGACTTTTGCTCTTTATTATTATCTGAAGGTGCTGAAAGGAAAAGATGTTCAGATTACAGGTCTGGATTTGAAAAAGGATGTCATTCGTTTCTGCAGTAAAGTGGCAGAGGATCTGGGGTATGATCAGCTGCAGTTTCTCATGGGCGATATTGCAGATTATACCAGTGATTATGCGGATATGGTTGTGACGCTTCATGCCTGCGATACGGCTACAGACTATGCACTGATCAATGCTGTAAACTGGAACAGCAGAGTGATTCTTTCCGTTCCCTGCTGCCAGCATGAGCTTTTTGGGCAGATAAAAAATGAACTTCATCAGCCTATGCTGAAGTATGGTATTCTGAAAGATCGTCTGACAGAATATCTGACTGACGGACTGCGCGGACTGAAACTTGAGGCGGCCGGGTATGATGTTGCCATGATCGAGTTCACGTCGTTGGAACATACAGCAAGAAACATCATGATTAAAGCGGTAAAAGCAGAGAAACCGGATCCTGTTCGGGCTGCCGAGGCGCAAAAACAGTATGAAGACCTGAGAGACTTTTACCATGTACATCCTGCCATTGAACAGTTGCCGCTGCTTCAGGAACCGGTATTATTTTCCGATTGATTGTTCTTCATGATTAATGAAGCAGTTGAACCGATTTGACCAGTATCCATTGGGACTGAACTATCTTTTTTATCGGAAGAGTTGTGTTTTATCTTAATTCAGGGCGGTGCAGGTGACCGTTGAAAACGGTCAGCCTGCCGGCTCAATGAAAGGCACACCCAGAATATCGGCGACAGACAATGCCAGATTTTTACCGATAGACTCTATGTTATTTTTAATCCATTCTGCATCCTCAATGTTGTCATGGTAGGCTACTTCCACCAGTACTGCAGGTGCCTTTGTACGGCGCAGCTCTGCCAGAGAGGTGGTCGGCACTACGGTGACGAGAGAGGGATCGGGATAGATCTGTTTCAGATTGTTGGCGATGATTTCCGCATCTCTGCGTCCGGTCTGAGAATCTCTGTAATAATAGACATCAGGTCCCTTGATAGCACCTGAGAGATTAGGGGGTGCTGCATTGGAATGGATAGCCAGATGCAGATCGTAGCTCCCGGCATTGGAGTCTGCGATGGAGTTGCTGACAGTGCCTCCCGGATTGTTTCTGGAAAAGGTTATGCCGCTGGCTCTCAGATAAGGGACCATGGCATCGGCAATTAGGTTAGCGTAATATTCTTCTGTGCCGCCGTTGACAAAGAGATTATATTCCTGTGTAGAGGGACTTAAAAAAACGTCAGGCATAATAATTCCTCCTAAAATTTATCATACGTTATAGTATGTAAGATTTTTGAAAAAGGTGAATCAGATTTGTGTCAAGGGTTAGATCCTTTCAGAAAATATGGTATAATAATTCCGGTATCTCTGCACAATTTGTCTGAGAGTCAACCGGAAAGGATGCGCATAACTGAATTGAATAAAAAAAAATAAGTAAAAAACCTATTGTACAAACTATTGAACATAATGTTTGATCGTGGTAAAATAGATAAATATTTTTAATTTATAGAAATATCGAAGAAGGGTAAAGATGACAGAACAACAGAAAATTATTAACATTGCAGTAATCGCCCACGTAGATGCAGGCAAATCCACGCTGGTAGACGCTTTTCTGAATCAGAGCGGCGTTTTCCGGGCTAATGAGGATGTGGCTGACTGCGTGATGGACAGTGATGATATCGAACGGGAAAGAGGTATTACAATCTATTCCAAGAACTGCTCCGTAATGCACGGCGATGTAAAAATAAATATTGTGGATACTCCCGGCCATGCAGACTTTTCTTCTGAGGTGGAACGGATTATGAAGACAGTGGACACGGTGATTTTGCTGGTAGACTCCAGTGAAGGACCTATGCCGCAGACCCGTTTTGTTTTGAGTAAATCTCTGGAGCAGGGACTGAATCCGATTTTATTTATAAATAAGATTGATAAGAAAGATGCCAGAATCGATGAGGTGGTGGATGAAGTCTACGAGCTTTTCATGGATTTGGATGCAAATGATGAACAGCTGGATTTTCCGATTCTTTACGGTATTGCAAGGCAGGGTATTGCTGTCCGTGATCCGAAAGAAGCAGAGGGACTTTCTGTAGAACAGGGAGGAACCAGACTCAAACACACGCCGGCAGGTTATGCAGGACTTGATATCACGCCGCTGTTCGATACGATCATCAGTCATTGCAAGCCTTATGAGGATCGTCGTGAAGAACCGCTTCAGCTGCAGATTTCTACGCTGGCCTACGATGATTA
>CABSEO010000038.1 GCA_902476665.1 uncultured Emergencia sp. | reverse complement strand
ACAGAAAGCCATTGACTCCATTCTCCCTGGAGTAGGATCCGCATTCATTGCAGTTGCAGTATTCTTCTTCGCATTCACTACGTTGCTTTCATTCGTACTGTACACAGATGTAAACATTTCTTATGTACTGAGAAACAAGAATGAAAAGACCAGAAGTCTGTGGACTACAATCTTCAGAATCATCATTGTACTTATCGTTCTGGTTGGCGCAACAAGATCCTCTGTTGCAGCATGGAACACTGCAGATATCGGTATCGGTATCATGTGCTGGATTAACTTTACTGCATTGCTGATTCTGTCCTCCAAAGCTATCAAGCTTCTGAAGGATTATGAAAGACAGAAGCATCTGGGTCTGGATCCGGTATTTGAACCGGCAGACTTAGGAATTCAGAACGCAGAACTGTGGGATGATATTGTAAAAGAAAAGTATGCAGATCAGTTGGAAAAGAAACATCAGGTAGAAGGAAAAGCTGCAAAGAAAGCAGAATAACCTTAATTAAATCAGGGGTTTCTCATAATTGAATAACACCATACATAACAAAAAGGAAAAAGTGCTGTCCAGGAGCACTTTTTCCTTTTTGTGAAAGTAAAAGATATTTGCAAAAGCAGAAAATATTCTGGTCTGCAGATAAATGAGCGTCACTTTATTTTTTAAGTATTCAGATAGAATTGGCTATAGATGTATGAAAGAATAATTCTAAAAAAATGACATAAACAGACTGAATTTGTTATAGACGTTATAAATTCATAACAGTCTGTCTAGCAGGTGATATGTGTTCACTATACTTTACTGATTTACAAGAGAAAATTGTACCAAACATTCTGAAAAAAGAAATATCGAGTTTTCTTGTGAAGGGAATATACTGATAAGGTAAAATGCATTATTTAACTTTAGACAGAAAGGAAAAGGAAATGAAAAAAAAGAAATTTCAAGTACCTCATGTGTACTCATTGCTGGTTGGTATTATTATCATCTGTGCAATTCTGACTTATATCATTCCGTCAGGCACATATGACATGATGGTAATGGAAGATGGACGAGAGGTTGTAGATCCAAACACATTCCATTATATTGATCAGACTCCGGTGGATCTGATGGGTACTATGTCGGCAGTATTCAGAGGGATGATGGGTGCAGCAGATATTATCTTCGTAATCTTTATCTTTGGTGCATGTTTTGGTGTAATCGGAGATACAGGTGCCATTGAAGCAGGTCTGGTAAAAGCATCCAAGGCATTAGCCGGAAAGGAGATATTTATTATTCCTGTCCTCATGATTATCTTTTCTCTTATGGGGGCAATCATCGGCTCTGCAGAGGATCTGCTGCCATATATTCCGATTTGTGTGAGTCTGTCACTTGCTTTGGGGTTTGATTCTATTACAGGATCGGCTATTGTGCTGTGTGGAGGCGCAGCAGGATTTGCCGGGGCTTTTCTCAATCCATATACAGAAGGTGTGGCACAGAGTATTGCAGGACTTCCGCTGTTCTCCGGTCTTGGTTACAGACTGGTTGTATATGGGCTGATGGTAACATTGACCATTGCATTTGTAATGATTTATGCAAAAAGAGTAAAGAAAAATCCTCAGCTGTCCCGGGTGTATGAAATTGATTTAAAGCGCGAAGACAAGCTGGAGCTAAACGAGGAGCTTCATCCTTTCGGGATCAGACAGAAGCTGGTTTTGCTGGCTTTACTCGTGGCGGTTCTGCTTCTGGCATACGGCACAATAAACTGGGGCTGGTATTTTGAAGAAATTGCTGGGCTGTTCTTTGCCCTGTCCATTGTGTCTGCAATTATTGGAGGAATGTCTGTCAATGATTATGCAAATTCCATTGCAAAGGGTATGATGGAAATCACAACGGGAGCACTGGTTTGCGGTTTTGCTCGTGGAATTATGGTTGTACTAACCGATGGAAATATTATACATACTATTCTTTATGTAACGGCAGAATTGCTTCAGAAGCTTCCTTCTGTGATTTCTGCAATTGGAATGTACATTTTCCAGTGTCTGCTCAATTTCGCTATTCCTTCAGGAAGCGGACAGGCCGCAGTTTCTATGCCGATTATGGCGCCACTGGGAGACCTTGTGGGCGTAACAAGACAGACAGCTACACTGGCATTCCAGATGGGTGATGGCATTTCAAACATCTTTACTCCGACATCCGGATACTTTATGGCAGCGCTGGCATTGGCAAAGATTCCTTGGGAAAAATGGGCAAGATGGATTTTGCCTCTGATTGGCCTGCAGTATCTGCTGGGAGGAATACTGGTAGTTATTGCACATCTGATGCAGTGGGGACCGTTTTAATAGCATATTGAGATGAACTTCTGAGGTGAATAAGATGATAACAGAAAAAACTGGGACATATGAACACCTTGTGGAAACAGCCGATAAGCAGATCGGCTGTTTTCATAAGGAATTGATAGAACTGAATGATGATCTGGCGGATCATCCGGAGGTGGGAACCAAAGAGTATCGTACCTCACAGAAAATGACGGAACTTCTAAAAGCAAAAGGCTATCGGGTAGAATATCCTTTTGCAGGACTAGATACTGCTTACAGGGCAGTTTACGGGAACAATGACCACAAGTATAAAATTGCTGTTCTGGCGGAATATGATGCTCTGCCTGAAATCGGTCATGCCTGCGGGCACTGTCTTAGTGGCTGTATCAGTATTCTGGCTGGCCTTGCATTAAAGGATGTACAGGATTACCTTGATGCTGATATTCATATTGTAGGAACTCCGGATGAAGAGTATGATGGTGGAAAGGTGAAAATGATCCGAGCTGGAGCCTTTGAACAGTATGATATGGCAATCATGATTCATATGTACAATGAGAATCTTCTATATACAAAGCTTCTGGCAATTGACACTTATACTTATTATTTTCATGGAAAGGCAGCCCATGCTTCGGCAGCGCCGTGGGAAGGATGCAATGCTCTTAATGCGTGTCAGCTTTTCTTTCATGCCATGGACATGCTGCGTCAGCATGTCAAACCTGATATACAGATTCACGGCATTATTCAGAATGGCGGAGAAGCTCCCAATATTGTTCCGGAGGAGGTTTCGACGCAGCTTTATATAAGAGGTCTGGACAGACCGTATCTGAATCAGGTGGTAAAAATGATAGATGACTGTGCCAGAGGGGCTGCCATTGCAACACAGACCAGCTGGGAGAAAAAAGCTACGGGTGAAGTGTTCGATAATATGAAGATTGTTCCCTTTGGTCTTGAACTGCTGAGAGAAGTCTATGACGAGCTGGGTGTTGACCTCAACGGAAATGAGGAAAAAACCTTTGGTTCTTCGGACACAGGCAATATCAGTATGCTTTGCCCTGTATTCCATTCGACGCTGCAGGTAGTTGACACTGATGTTGCTGTTCATACAAGAGAATTTGCCTCTGCCATGAAGACAGAACGGGCGCACAAGGCTTTAGAACTGGGAGCAAAGATTATTACTCGACAGATTATTAAACTTCTGGCAGATGACACAAACATGCAGAAGCTGCAAGAAGAGTACAGGAGGTGTTAAAAGTGGGAGGTATCACTTATTTCCTGCCTGCGATTTTTTCTTTTTTGGCATTTATTCTGCTGCTGCGGTACGGCATCAATAAAAATGGAATCATTATCGGTGCCCTTGTAGCGATGGTGCTCTTTCTGCTGACAAAGGATAGTTTTTCATTTGCTGATGCGGTGAATACCCTTGCACTGGGCTTTCTGTTCAGCTATATTGCTGTTTTATTTTTGTATAAACGTAAAGAGAAGAGAAAGGATTCTGAAGATGATTGATCTGCTTTTAAAGGGCGGTATTTATCCTGACTTTGAAGAGGAGAGAATGAAAAAAGCCAATATAGGGATCGTAGATGGCAGAATTTCATATATCGGTCAGAATGAACCTGTGGCAAAGAAAGTGATAAATATAGAACACCGTGTGGTTTCTCCCGGATTCATTGACATTCATATGCATGAGGATGATCTGACTGAAGGACGCCCGGAGTTTGATATCGGAAATCTGATGCTGATGATGGGGGTGACGACTGCCTGCGGAGGGAACTGCGGAACACAGTATCAAAGTCTGGCTGAGTTTAAAAGCAGTATCGAACGACTGGGAGGAAGTCCTGTTAATTGGGTAATGCTGGCAGGCTATAACACTTTGAGAGAGAGCCTTTCTCTGGGGCATAATGAAGTTATGTCTGATGAGCAGAGAAAAGTGATCAGAGATATGCTATCATCAGAACTTGCACAGGGTGCTGCAGGCATATCCTTTGGGATTGAATATGATCCTGCCATGACCTTTGAAGATATGGCTGACGCACTTTCCCTGTTATCAGATTCCAGATATCTGGCTGCGGCGCATTTTCGTCAATCCGGAAGCGGGGCCATTGAATCTCTGAAAGAGATGAATGCATTGTCAGAAGCTACAGGCGTAAAATTTCAGATTTCTCATCTCTGCAGCTGCTCAGCCACGGGCCAGATGAAAGACTCGCTTAGGCTTATTGATCAGATGATAGCAAATAATCCGTTATTGGATTTTGATACTTACCCTTATAATGCCTTTTCTACATCTATCGGCAGTGAAGTTTTCTCAAAGGAAAGTCTTAAGCAGTGGTGCAGAAATATTGGAGATATTATGCTGACACAGGACCCGTATAAAAATATGTTCTGTACAGAGGAACTTCTTAAGGCGGCTCGAGCGGCTTATCCGGAAATGCTGGCTGTGGGGTTTATTATGAATGAAGATGAAATTACAGCTGCTCTTGCGGATAAGCATGGTATGATTGGAAGTGACGGCATTTTGTTCAACGGAAATGGGCATCCCCGTGCGGCAGGCACCTTTCCGCGCGTTTTAGGAAACTATGTTCGGGAAAAAAAGGCTCTCTCTTTGATGGAAGCTTTAAAAAAGATGACGGTGAAGCCTGCTGACAGATTATCCTTAAACGACAGAGGGAGGATTGCTGTGGGAGGATGGGCTGATCTGACAATTTTTAATCCTGATACTATTGCGGATGGAGCTTCCTATGATAATTTGAGAGTACCGCCTCTAGGGATAGATTATGTGCTTCTTGCAGGAAAAGTCGCTGTAGAGCACCAGAAAATTATTTGTGACAGACTGGGAACGTTCCTGGCTTTTCAACGGGGATAAAAAGGTTTATAATAAAGATAATCCTTAAACGAAAGATGATGTTGTGATGAAAGAAAAAGAAACCTTTTTGACTAAGAACAGTATTGTATGCTTACTGGCACTTCTCTGCTGCTTTTTGTGGGGCAGTGCTTTTCCGTGTATAAAAATCGGCTATCAGCTATTCGAGATTGGTGACGGAGATACTTGGTCACAGATTCTGTTTGCGGGTATCAGATTTACTCTTGCAGGAATTCTGGTAGTCTGTGTCTGCAGCCTGAAAGAACGAAAACTCCTGGCACCGAAAAAAACGTCCTGGGGAATGGTATTTAAAATCAGTATGTGCCAGACTGCAGTACAGTACGTTTTTTTCTATGTGGGACTGGCACATACCACAGGCGTAAAAGGCTCTATTATGGAAGGGGCCAATGTGTTCATGGCGGTGCTTCTTGCAAGTCTTGTTTATCATCAGGAAAGTCTTACGCCGTTGAAAGGATTTGGCTGTCTCATCGGATTTGCCGGGGTCGTTCTTGTAAATCTTGGAGGTGGCGGTCTTGGGGGCGGAATTGCTCTAAACGGAGAAGGATTTCTTTTGATTGCCTGTCTGTCTTACGCGTTCTCTTCTGTGCTGATCAAAATTTATTCAAGAAGAGAGAATCCGGTGGTTCTCAGTGGTTATCAGTTTATTCTGGGCGGTCTCATTATGACTGTCGCAGGTATTGCCTTCGGTGGAAGTATTTCAGGTGTGTCTTTCCAAGGGTATGTACTGCTTCTTTATATGGCGCTGATTTCGGCAGTGGCCTATTCGGTATGGAGCGTTCTTCTAAAGTATAATTCTGTATCAAAGGTCGCAGTATTCGGCTTTACCACACCGATCTTCGGAGTCGTTTTATCGGCAGCATTTCTTCATGAAAACAGCAGTCTTTCGTGGTTACAGAGTCTGTCTGCACTGGCTCTGGTATGTGCAGGCATTTATATTGTAAACCGAGAAGAAAAGAATGGTGAAAAATGAAAAGGCAGGAAGATAGGAAAACCATACGCAAATATGGAATTTCTGGAAGGGAGGCTCTTTCGGAAACAGATAGAATACAGTTTTCTTCTGCAATTTCAGAAAAAATAGCTGCCTCTGCGGAATTCAGACATGCCCGGATAATCCTGATTTACAAGGGAATAAAAGGAGAAGTCCGCCTTGACGAGCTGGAACGTGTGGCGGAGACAGAAGGAAAAAAAATAGCGTTTCCATTGTGTATCAGCAAAACAGAGATGATCGCACTGGTACCGGATGGTCCGGACTGTTGGAAAAAGGGCGCTTATGGAATTATGGAGCCTATTCGTGAGACCTCTGCCGAAATTTTGCCTGAAGAAATTGATCTCGTCATCTGCCCCTGTACGGCTTTTGACGAGAAGTGCAACCGAATGGGGATGGGGGGAGGCTATTATGACAGATTTCTGCCGGGATGCATAAATGCAGACATTGCGGCGGCAGCTTTTGAAGTTCAGAAAGTGGAACTGGTGCCGCGGGAACCTCATGACAGAGTGATGGATAAAGTGTTTACTGAATAACGTGTTTATAGCAGAAACTAAGGTCAGTGCTAATTTTACGGTAGAACGGCAGCACCCATATTACTGATTTTCCGCCCATTTGCATATCAGGACCTTGATGATTCCCGCTATCGGCACAGCGAGAATCATCCAAAGAAGACCACCCAGAGTGCCCGCTGCAGATACGGCTATGAGGACAAAGAGAGGGTGAAGGCCGGTGGATTTTCCGATGATTCGGGGATAAATGAAATTGCATTCTATCTGCTGAACAGCAAATAAAGACGAGGCAGCAAGAACTGCCAGGGTCAGACCGCCATCTGCCAGTGCCGATAAAAATGCAGGAACAATGCCGATGACCGGTCCGAAATATGGGATAATGTTGGCAATTCCTGCAAAACAACCGATGAATATGGCAAAATCTACCCCCAAAAAAGAGAGTGCCAGCGCTGACAAAAAAGCAACGACAACAGAATCCACAAAGACGCCTCTTAGAAAAGCTGAGATCACATCATTGACTTCAAACAGAATTTCCCGAACCAGGCCATGTGTTTTTTGTGGAAGCAACAGATGCAGAGTCTGATTGCCTAGGCGGAGGAAAAAGGCTTTGTCCTTCAGGAGATAAATACCTGCCACCATGCCAATAAAAAACTTTACTGCTCCGCTGCCAAGGCTTTGCAGAAGTTTCACCATATCAGGACCTTTTACGGTGAATCCGAAAAGATCAGAAAACACGTCTCGATATTGCAGATAATAGCTGTTCAATGAGTTTTGTATTTCCTGAAAGGAGCCGGTTTCCAGCTTTCCGGCAATAATATCTGCAAATCCCCATACAATAGCGGATGCGGCAGCGATTACTGTCAGATATGAAATTAGTACAGCAGGAAGTCGTCTGCCTCCCAGTTTTATTGAAATCCACTGAACATAAGGATCGAGAACAAATGCGATAACTAGGCCGATGACGGCTGGAAGCAGTGCACGACGTATTAAAAAGAGAAAAATGACTGTGAAACTGATGGTCAGTATTTTTGACATAATTTGTGGAACCTCCTGAATGTAGTATGTCAGAAACACTTTGAAAATATTGAAAAAAGTGATGGGAAACGATTTGAAATCGTCTTTTTTTTTTGACAGAATTTTGTGCAGAGAAGTATATAAAAAAGTACAAAAAAAGTTCAAAAAAGGGTGTTGACGGAGGTGCCCTTTTTGCGGTATCATGTAGGCGGCAATGAGAGGTTACTTGTCCATAACGACGAGGAGATACGGAGTTTGTGACAGCGTAACCAAAATTTTATAAATATCTTGTATACAACATACAGGATTCATGCACAACATCGAAACTTGTGAAAAAGCGTAGTTTTGTGGATTAAAATCCAAAATGTCGGGTAAACACCTGATATAGAAAGTTATATGACACATAGACTGAAATCGTAGCAGATTTTCTGTGCAGGAGACCTGCATGCGGTTTGATATCATCTTGTTTCGATGAAAAATATAACTGATATGATTTAAGAAGAAAAGGAGAACGCAGCCAATGAACAATGCATGGGAAGGCTTCAAATCCGGAGCTTGGGAAACCACAATTAACGTTGATGACTTTATCAACCTGAACTACACACCGTATGACGGTGACGAGAGTTTTCTTGCAGGACCGACTGAAAGAACTACAGAAGTAAATGAGAAAGTAAAGCAGTTGCTGGTAGAAGAAAGACACAACGGCGGAACTTTAAAAGTAGATGCAAGCAAGATCATGAGAATCAATGCTTATGATCCGGGATATATTATTGAAGGAAAAGATATTATCGTAGGTCTGCAGACAGATGAACCGTTAAAGAGAGGTATCTGTCCGTTCGGCGGAATTAAAATGGTAAGAGAAGAGGTTGCTGAATACGGAGAAAAGCTGCCTGAAGAAATTGAATTTATGTTCAATTATGTTACAACACACAATGATGGCGTATTCAAAGCATATTCTCCTGAAATGAGAAAGGCAAGACATCTGGGTTACATCACAGGTCTTCCTGATGCTTACGGTAGAGGAAGAATCATCGGTGACTACAGAAGAGCTGCCCTTTATGGTATTGATAGGCTGATTGAAGCAAAGCAGGCTGATCACGATGAAATTGCCTCCAGACCTATCATGAATGAAGAAAATGTAAGACTGGCAGAAGAAATCTGGAACCAGATCGCTGCACTGAAGGAAATCAAGAAAATGGCTGAAAAATACGGTTATGATATTTCCAAGCCGGCAACTGACGTAAAAGAAGCTATTCAGTGGGTATACTTTGCTTATCTGGCTGGTATTAAAGAAGAAAACGGCGCAGCTATGTCTCTGGGAAGAACTGCCACCTTTATCGATGTTTATGCAGAAAGAGACCTGAAAAACGGCAAATATACAGAAGAACAGATTCAGGAATTCATTGATGACTTTATCCTGAAGTTGAGAGTTGCAAGACATCTGAGAACTACCGAATATAATGAACTGTTCGGCGGCGACCCTATGTGGATTACAGAGGGTCTGGCAGGTGTCGGTGCTGACGGAAGACACAGAGTAACCAAGATGACTTACAGATATCTGAACACTCTGTACAACCTGGGACCTGCACCGGAACCAAACCTGACTGTACTCTGGTCCAAGGATCTGCCTGAACCTTTCAAGAGATTCTGCGCACAGGTTTCTATCGACACAGATTCCATTCAGTACGAGAATGATGATAAGATGAGACCTTGCTATGGCGATGACTATTCTATCGCATGCTGTGTATCCGCAATTGAAATGGGACAGCAGATGCAGTTCTTCGGAGCAAGATGTAACCTTGCAAAAGCACTGCTGCTGGCAATTAACGGCGGTGTTGACGAAAGAACCGGCGAACATATCGGACCTCAGATGGAACCAATGGGAGACGGTCCTCTGGACTTTGATGAAGTATGGAGAAGATATAACATCTATCTGGAATGGCTCATGAGCGTTTATGCAAGAATCATGAACATCATTCATTTCATGCACGATAAGTATGACTACGAAAGATCTCAGATGGCATTCCTGGATTCTGAGGTTAAGAGACTGATGGCATTCGGTGTTGCCGGATTCTCCGTAGCAGCTGACTCTCTGTCCGCGATTAAATACGCAAAGGTATATCCTATTAAGGATGAAAACGGTGTTATCGTTGATTTCAGAACAGAGGGGGATTTCCCTAAATACGGAAACGACGATGACAGAGTGGATAATCTGGCAGTTGCAATCAGTGAAAAATCCATTGCTGAGCTGAGAAAACAGCCGGCTTACAGAAATGCAGTAACAACTCTGTCTGTACTGACCATTACTTCTAATGTAAGGTACGGAAAGAAGACAGGTAATACACCTGACGGAAGAAGAGCAGGTACTCCGTTTGCTCCTGGTGCTAATCCAATGCATTGCAGAGACAACACAGGTGCAGTAGCTTCACTGAACTCTGTTGCCAAGATTGACTGGAACACTTGTCAGGATGGTATCTCCAATACCTTCAGCATCACTCCGGATTCTTTAGGTAAGGATAAGGAAAGCAGAAAAGATACACTGGTAAAACTGCTCAGCGGTTACTTCGGACAGGGTGCACACCACCTGAAC
>CABSEO010000037.1 GCA_902476665.1 uncultured Emergencia sp. | reverse complement strand
TGGAACAAAGGACAAATCCCCTGTGGTGACTGCCGGCGTGTCTGAAGTAAAGGACGGACTGGCACCCGGATAGCAGAGCCTGAAATGAAGATAGCCGAATCCCATATCCCGCAGGGTATCTACTGTTTCCATGGCAGTTTCTTTAGAATCTGACACCAGCAGGATCTCCTGATTACGGGGAAGAGACAGGAGCAGTTCCAGACTGTCACCACTAATTGTGCGAGTACCGGTGAGGTATTGATCTATGTGATCGCACAAATCTGTATTCTGACATATTTTGTAAACCGCCTGGCTTGAAAAAACCGTATAGTAATGACCACTCAGAACAGGCTTTTCAGTGTCATTAACGGAATAAGGTATAATTACTGTATCGTCCGGCAGGACTTCTCTCAGCTGGTCGGACAGTACCCTCAGAGTATGAGCGTTTTCTGCGGCAAGAAGCAGCTGTTTGTCAGGCTTAATGGAAAGCATAATTAATCCTTCTTTCTTTCTGGTATTCAAATTGTATCATAAACAGAATCGGAATAAAACCCATGAGAACCTGACAAAATATATGATTCTAAAAAGGGTATGGTGGTATAATGAAAAACATGAGCATGAATGATATGAATAAGAAAAAATACATCGGCTGCCATCTTTCTTCTGCGAAAGGTTTTGCGGCAATGGGAAAAGACGCGGTGAGTATCGGCGCCAACACTTTTGCATTTTTTACGAGGAATCCTCGGGGCGGTAAAGCTAAAGAGATAGACGTGAAAGATGCAGAAAATCTGCTTGCGGTCATGGAGAAGCATCAATTCGGCAAGCTGGTCGCCCATGCTCCCTACACGCTGAATCCCTGCTCTGCAGCAGCTAAAACGAGAGAGTTTGCTTATATGGCAATGAAAGAAGATATGGAAAGAATGGAATATCTGCCGGGGAATTACTATAATTTTCATCCCGGAAGTCATGTGGGCCAGGGTGCAGAAAAAGGGATTATGATGATTGCGGATTTGCTGAATCACATTATCATTCCCAGCCAGTCTACTGTGATTCTCCTGGAAACCATGGCAGGAAAGGGCAGTGAAGTCGGTAAAAGTTTTGAGGAACTTGCGGCTATTATTGACCGTGTGAAATATGATGAAAAGATTGGTGTCTGTCTGGACACCTGTCATGTCAGTGACGGCGGGTATGATATCGTTGAAAATCTGGATGGTGTACTGGAAGAGTTTGATCGAATCATCGGACTTGACCGTCTGAAGGCGCTTCATATCAATGACAGCCAGAATCCGAGAGGGGCCCGTAAGGACCGTCATGCGCCAGTAGGCGAGGGATTCATCGGAACAGAAGCAATCCTTCGAGTGGTGAATCATCCCAGAATCTCAGGCCTTCCCTGCATTCTGGAAACCCCTCAGCCTGATCTTTCCGGTTATGCCAGAGAAATTGAACTGTTGAGAAATACCGCCGAAATATAACGGCGGTATTATATATTACAGTTATTCTATAAGTGAGAATGTCACCTCCACATCGCCGGTACCCAGCATTTCTAAAAGGCTTTCCCGGGTGGAATTCTCAATAACAGCCAATTTTGTAAAGCTCCAGGAATTAGTTCCGTAATAAATTGTAATCTGATTTCCCTGATACAGAATCACATCCCCTGCATCTACGCTGATCCGCTTGTCGTTTCTGGGCAGACTGCTGCCTAGTGGACCGACTTTTTCCATTCCGGCATAATCGGACATTTGTATGGTAATGGGATGTTCCTGCAGTATTGCAAGAAATGCTGCAGCTGAAGAATTCTCTTCCGGTATTGCGACTAAATTGATATCTCCAACAGTTATTTGTATTTTCACAGACTCACCCTCCTTTTCCGGTTGTTGTCTCTGCAGTTTTGGTTTTGACTGAGACTGCTCTGATTCAGTTTGTGGTATTTCAGAGAGGAAAGCACCTTCTGATGATCCGGTGCTTTGTGTGTCGTAATCCTGTGCAGCTGTGCAAGCAGAGAGAAACATAAACAGTAACACCAGCAATGAAAGTAATCTAATCCGTTTCATCGATATTGCCTCCTCCTACCGATCGAATACATTGGAAACCTGAAGCAGATTTTTAACAATGGGCAGATGCTGGGGACAATGCTGCTGGCAGGCTTTACAGCCTGTACAACTTGATGCTTTTCCGCGGCACAAGGCCAGCTGATCGTATATCGGACGGATTTTCCAGTCATCATCGGGATAACGGCATACTTCGTTGTACAGAGCAAAATAATCTGAGATGGAAATATTTTTCGGACATTGACTTTCACAGTAGCGGCATCCGGTGCAAGGGACAGCTGTCTGCGCTGTAATGATGGCTGACACCTGTCTGATCGCAGCTTTTTCTGTTTCTGTCAATGGTGAAACATCCTGCAAATTATCCAGCAGATGCACGAGGGAATTCATTCCGCTAAGTACAATATCTACCTGAGGGAGACATTGTGCAAAACGCATTGCCCAGGATGCCATGCTTCTGTCAGGATGTATGGAACGGAACAGACTTTCTGCTTCCGCAGGAAGGTGTGCCAGAAGTCCGCCTTTTACGGGTTCCATGACAATAATGGCTTTTCCGTGTTTTTTTGCTATCTGATAACAGCGACCTGCTTGTATGGCGCTGCTGTTCCAGTCCATATAATTGATCTGCAGCTGGACAATTTCAACTTCCGGATGGGATGTCAGAATTTCGTCTAAAAGTGTGGCACTGCCGTGGTAGGAAAAACCGATTTTACGAGCCTTTCCTGCCGCTTTCAGCTCCTGAAGAAAAGCAAATTCATCATACCTTTGGCATATTTCATAATTTCTTCTGTTCAGCCAATGAAGCAGATATACATCGAAATAATTTACCCCGCAACGTTTACATTGTTGGTTGAAGTATTTCCAGCAGTCTTCATTGGAGGTGATTTGCCATGAAGGCAGCTTATCGGCAAGGATAAAGGAGTCTCTCCGATGGCGTTTCACCAGAGCTTCTCGGACAGCAGTTTCGCTTTTGCCATCCAGATAAGTGTAGGCGGTGTCAAAATAGGTTCCGCCACGACAAAGAAAGGTATCAACCATTTGATTAAGCAGCGGATAATCAATATCCTCTTCTCTCATCGGGAGCCGGAGAAAACCAAATCCCAGTTTATTCATCGAATTGCCTTTCCAGCCTCAAATGCTTTTTTCATGGCAGGACTGCCCTGGATCATTCCTGTTTCAGTTACATTGCCGCCAAACACTACACCGGAAAGCTGTGCTTTTGGGAAACAAGCGATCCATCCCTCGAGGCCGCTGGCAGCACGGGACCAGACCTCATCACCATCTTCTGCAGCGGATGCAATGAAATAGACATCCCGGAACGCATAGTCAGAGGGAAACAAAGGGTTAGCACGATCCAGCAGGGTTTTCATTTGTCCGCACATTTCATAGTAATAGATTGGAGTGGCAAATACCAGCACGTCAGCATAAAGCATTTTCTTCTGTACAATAGTGTCTGCATCATCATGGATCACACAGCGCTTTGTGTTCTGACAAGCCAGACAGCCACGGCAGAACTGAATATTTTTGCCGATAAGGCTGATCTTTTCAACCTGGTGACCGGATGCTTCTGCACCTTTGGCAAATTCTTCGGCCAACGCGTTGGAATTACTGCCTTTTCGGGGGCTGGTAGAAATAATCAAAACTTTTTTGCTCATGATTGTTACCTCTTTTCGTTTTTTTATGTATACAGGAATATCGAAGAAGCCGATGATAAACAGAATTGGTAAAGACGACTTCTCTATAGTGATTTTCCGAATCGATAAAGTTCCTCTCTTTTTCCTGCGGAGCGATTCCCCTTTCCATTGGCGGTAAAAATTCCGCAGTTCTCGGTCTTCCAGTATTCTACGATGGAATGATAGTATTGTGCGATAGCAGGACCGTATACATAGGAACTGCCGGAACTCATAATAAGAGCAGTTTTTTTTATGTTTTTCGGAATTTCAAGGCAGTAGGTTCTGTGAATTACGCTCTGCAGCTGGGCTGACAGGGTGAAATAGTAGATGGGAGAAGCAAACACCAGCATATCAGCTGCCAGAATCTCCGGATAAAGTTTCTGCATATCATCTTTCTGGACACAAATGCCTTTTTCTGCTTCACGGCAGTGATTGCAGCCCATGCAGCCGTGAATATTCATATGTGCCACGTTTTCAATCTGCACTGTATGGCCCGCCTCCTGGGCACCGGCTTTGAAAGCGTTTATCATATAGGCAGTATTGCCGTTTAGCCGTGGGCTGCCGTTTAATATCAGGATCCGCATCAGTTTAAATTCTCCTTAAAAAATTTTTCTATTTTCGCGAAAGGTATTATATCTGTCTGATCGTAGAGATCTGTATGCACTGCATCAGGAATGATAAACAGTTCTTTATTATCTGTATAAGGGTTATTTCTGATCATATCTGCGAAAGCATCTCTGGAGAAGTAGCAGGAGTGAGCTTTTTCCCCGTGAATCATCAGTACAGCACTGCGGATTTCGCTGCTGTATTGCAGAATAGGCTGATTGATGAAAGACATGGTACCGATATTGTTCCAGCCTTCATTTGAGTTCAGAGAGCGAACATGGTAGCCACGCTCTGTTTTATAATAAGCGCTGTAATCCTTTACAAAAAACGGAACATCTTCCGGTGCAGGATAAGGAAGACAGCCTCCGGCGCGAGAATAGGCTCCTTTTTTATATTCTGCCGTACGAGTCGCATTCAGTGCTTTTTTCACTTCATAACGAGCGTCTGCATTATCTGCCTCATCAAAGTATCCCTTGGCATTGACTCGGCTCATATCGTACATGGTAGAAGTAACAGTGGCCTTAATACGGGTATCCAGTGCTGCAGCGTTAAGTGCCATACCGCCCCAGCCACATATGCCGATGATTCCGATCTTGTCAGAATCAACATTTTCCTGTACTGAGAGAAAATCAACAGCGGCCTGAAAATCTTCAGTATTGATGTCAGGGGAGGCCATATAGCGGGGAGTGCCACCACTTTCTCCGGTAAAAGAAGGGTCAAAGGCTATGGTCAGAAAACCTCGTTCTGCCATATTCTGTGCATACAGACCGGAAGACTGCTCCTTAACGGCGCCAAAGGGACCGGAGACAGCGATGGCTGACAGTTTTCCCTCCATGTTTTTGGGAGTGTACATATCTGCTGCCAGTGTGATACCGTAGCGGTTAATAAAGGTTACTTTTTTGTGGTTTACTTTGTCACTTTCAGGGAAAGTTTTATCCCAAGTCTCAGTCAGTGTCAGTTTTTCTGTTTTCATCATAATCCAATCCTCCTCAATTTCTAAAAATCGATCGTACAGGAACAGCAGCAGTATAAAGAGTTTTTTTGTATGGCTGTGATAGTCTCATCATCTGCGGCAGTTTATTCTGCAGTAATTCTTATTTTTATTATGAAGCTAAAGACTTGAAATAGCAAATTGTTATAATCTATGTCTGGATATTCTTGAAAAGAATATCCGAGCGTAGTATAATAAAGACAGTAGGAGAGGGGGACTATTAATTGGAGCTTAGGGTACTTCGATACTTTGTGGAAGCAGCCAGAGAAGAGAGTATGACCGGCGCAGCGCAGAAACTTCATGTGACTCAGCCTACGCTGTCTAAACAGATCAAAGAACTAGAACAGGAGCTGGGGCAGAAACTCTTTACCAGGGGAAATTATCATATTCATCTGACCCCGGAGGGAGAAATTCTTTATAAGCGGGCTTTGGACATTCTTGAGATGGTAGATCTGACCACCAATGAGTTTGCGTCCATGAATGAATTTAACGGTGGGGATATATATATCGGATGTGCGGAATCAGAAGGGATGGCTTTGCTTGCAAAAGCTGCCGGAAAACTTCGAAAGGAATATGAGAACCTGCATTTTCACTTGTACAGCGGAAATGCAGAAACGGTTTGTGAACGGCTGGATAAAGGTCTGCTGGATTTTGCGGTGGTCGTTCAGAATATTGATCTGTCTAAGTATGCACATCTGGATTTACCTGTTGAGGATACCTGGGGACTGATTATGCGAAAAGACAGCCCAATGGTATCCCGAACAACAATTCCTGTGGAAAAGCTGACGGAGCTTCCATTAATTGTATCCAGACAGGGGGCTACCAGTGAAATGCCGGAATGGCTGAAAAGGAACTATGATCGTCTGAATATCGTTGCCACTTATGATCTGATCTTCAATGCCTCTATTTTAGTACGGGAAGGTCTGGGTTATGCATTGGGATTTGATAAGCTGGTTAATACCGGGACGGAAAGCATTCTGTGTTTTCGGCCCATCGTTCCCACAATCAGTTCCCCTATGCGGCTGATCTGGAGAAAAGAACAGCAATTTTCCAGAGCCGCACAGCTGTTTTTGGAAGAAGTAAAATGTGTCTGTGAGTAGAAAAGTCTCCGCCCCCTGCTTTGAAAGGGCTGTTAACCAGAAACGTAAAAAATGGACTTAAAAGTATAAAAATAACCTTTTAATTAACCAGAAATTGCAAAAAACAAAGATGAGAGTATAAGAACACCGACCTAATTGCTCTTTTCGGGCAGGATTTTCATACTCAAATTGAGAAAAAATGCGGTTTCTGGTTAATTATTGTGAGGATTTTCAATTTCTATAGGGAGTTCTTTATACTCATAAAGCTTATTTTCATATTTTCTGGTTAATCGTAGGTAGGGATTACCGGAATAGAAGGAACAGGATAGTAGAAAACAGAGCATGCAGTACGAAGTAGTATAGAACTGAGAGGGCGTTGAAAGGGGATCAGAAAAGTGGCAGCAGCTGGCTTTCAATGATTCTGTTGATGGCTTCCAAATCAATACTTCCCTCGGGTCCATTCATTGTGATGATTAAATTATTGGGGACAATAAGACCATGATAATAGTAGTCAGTCAGTTTCACAAAAAATTTTTCACGGTAAGAAGGCAGATCGAGTCGGCCGGCATGTTCCCAGTAGATAGCATTTCCTGAAGGCGTAATGATCGTAAAGTCAGGGTAGTAGATGATCGTTTTGCCATCTTTAGCGGATAGAGGCAGTGGAGCTTCGTACTGAAAAGGAATATTCTTGGCATAAAGCAGTTCGGCGATCAGTGCTTCCGATTTGGAACGGACATATAGGCCAAAGGAAGTCCGTTCTGTCAGCCCTTGCAGGTAGAATTTGTTTTGCGAAGAGCGAAAACCTGCATTTATCTGATATGAATTGGCAATAGATGCATTAGAATACACGGGAGCCAGTTTTTTCTCAACAGAAGCCAGATCAAAATTCTGATATTGCTTCAGCATTTTCTCCTGAGCTTTCACGTTTTTTTGCATAATGACAATGGCAGATTCCATAATACGCCGGTTTTTCAGCTGATAAATCAGCTTTTCGTTCTTTGTCCTGATATAGCACTGTTTTCCTGTCTTGGAATCAACGCTGTAGTAATAAACCTTGCCGTGGATTTTCTTGCAAGTCAGTCTGCCCTCCGGCAAACAGCTCAGTGCTGTGGTAAACTGTTTTATCAGCTCTTTCTGCAGGCTGATATTCTGCTTTGTCAGTTCCTGATATCCCATATGTGCTCCTTTCATTCTTTGAATGTCATTATTTTACATTTAAGGAAGAGAATTGTCAATGAACATTTTACAAATAATGGAAAATTCAAGTGGGGGTTAACCAATATAAGAAGAAATACGTTTTATGAGTATAAGAAATTTTGCATATGAACTGAAATTCCGGATAATAATTAACCAGAAACCACAATTTTTCTCGATTTGAGTATGAAAATTGTGTCTGAAAAGGCCATTTCAGCCGGTGATTTCATACTCAATTCTTTATTTTTTGCAGTTTCTGGTTAATAAAATGTCGTTATTTATACTTTTAAATTCATTTTTTCCGTTTTTTGGTTAACAGCCCTTTCAGTGCGGACAACTGAGAGGGTATCAGGCCGACAGAAACTATAGTCTGGATATATCCAGATCGTTGTATTTTTCCAGCAGAGGTTTCAGCCTGCGGCGAATTTCATCGCAGCCGCCTTCTACATCAGATTCCACATTTAGAGGCATAATTGGATCGTGAAGAGATTTTCTGAGAAGCATCCAGCCTTTACAGGACTCATGTGTGAAGTCAATGCGGACACCTTCATAGTTGGGCTGTACCAGCACCGCATCTTCTATCTGACCGTCGGCAGCAAGCTTTTCCAGGTTGTGGAGAATTTCATCGCCATAAGATGAAAAATCTTCTGCCAGTATAGGAAAGCGGATCTCTATAGCTTCAGCAGGAACGGCCAGATGGGAAATCAGACTGGAAATCCCTTTTCCTTCCCGGAAAAGCTGAGCAGCTTTTATTACAATTTTTGTAGCCAGATAAGCTCCATCATCGAGAAAATAGTTTTCTCTGTAGGCGGCATGGCCGTAAGTCTCGATAGCAAGCTGACTGTCGATGCCTTTATCACATAATTCCTTAGCCTTGTTGATAACATTCTTGTACCCCCGCTTAAACCGCAGATGGGTCAGACCCAGCTGATCTTCTAGAAAAGCTGTCAGCTGTCTGCTGGTGATGCTGTCAGTGACCACAGTGGTCCCCGGATATTGATCTGCAATGAGAGCTGCAGCCATAGCCACGATACCGTTGCGGCTGATTTCTCTGCCATGCTCATCTACGGCAGAAGAACGATCCACGTCAGTATCAAAGATAATGCCCAGATCCGCGCCGCATTCTTTGACTCTGCTGCAGATAGCCTCCATGGCCTTTTTATCCTCCGGGTTTGGCGCATGATTTGGGAAATTCCCGTCAGGTTCTAAAAACTGGCTGGAGGATACATCGGCACCTAGCGGTTTCAGTACCTTGTCAGCATAAAAGCCACCTGCACCGTTCCCTGCATCAACAGTGATCTTCATGCCGGAAAGAGGCAGCTCACCTCCACCTGTGCCGCCTTTAATCAGTGCTCTGAGATGAGCGGCATATGTATCGAGAAGCGGAATTTCTTCCACTTCTTTCGGCGTACTTACTCTTACGGAATTCAGAATGGAGTCCGACTCAGCAAAGGTGATGATGTCAGCAATATCGCCCTTGTCAAGCCCGCCGTTTTCGCCGAAAAACTTCATACCGTTGCGATTCCATGGCAGATGGCTTGCAGTGATCATCACCGCGCCGTCACAGCGGTACTCTTCAAAAACTGTGGACATGAACATGGCGGATACCTGCCGATAAGAGCCGGCACCCGTAAGGTTTTACAGCTTCAAAAAAGGCGTCAGCCAGGTCTTTGCCTGAGAGTCTCGGATCCCGGCCAACTGAAATTGTCAGCTGAGACGCTTCCTTACCTGTGGTATGGCAGAGCCAAAAAAGAAATCCCCTGGCCAGGCGGCCTGCTGCTGTATGATCCAGATTAACCGGTTCGCCTGAAACTCCTTCAAGGGCCACTCCCCTGATATCACTGCCGTTCTGCAGTTTACTGTAATCATATTTTGCCATGATACTGTCCCCCTATAAATTGTTGTTTTGTCAGAAAAATATAGTTCTATTATATTTTATCAGAGAGAAGAAGGCAAGGCATATTAGAAACCAATATGCCGTGTATTTAGGGCAGATCTGCCCCATAATATTGCCGGGAAGAGCTGAATAGTCCCAGACGTCCCATTGAAACCACACATTGACAATGACAGCTCCCACCAGCGCTGCAGCAAAGAGATTCATCTGGAGAAGAAAAGGTGTCATCAGGTAAAAGGTAAAGGCTACTGCACCGCCGGTAAGAACCATGGACCAGTGGGTGTAACCTCGGTAAAGTATTTCCGTAAGTCCGTAAAAAACGCCGCCCAACATAAAAACTATTAACTCCATGTTTCTAATATTTGAGGTTAGGATAAATTTATGCGCATAAAGATGAAATCAGGTTTTTTTTGTGATATTATAAAAGATACGATTTAGACAGGGAGCTTTGAGATGAAAAAAAAAGAAAGGAAAAAAACTTCATTTCTATATAGAGTGATCATCGGAGTACTGCTTGTTATTATTGGCTTTTCGCTGTATAAAATCGGTGGTATTCTTCTGGAATACCATCAGGGTACACAGGCCTATGAAGAACTGCAGACACTGGCAGGAACTGAGGAGGATCTGGAACACATTGACTTTAAAAGTCTGCTGGCGGAAAACGAAGATGTAAAAGCCTGGATTTATTCAGAAGGCACAGTGATTAACTACCCGGTGGTACAGGGTGATGATAATGAGTATTATCTGTATCATATGGTGAACGGCGAGTGGAATGGTAAAGGTTCTATCTTTATTGACTACCGATGCGAGAATCCTTTTGAAGATTTTAACACCATCCTTTACGGACATCGGATGAAGGACGGCACCATGTTTCATTCTCTGATAGAGTATGAAGATCCTGCTTATTATGAAGAACATAAAACAATGAGGCTGATTC
>CABSEO010000036.1 GCA_902476665.1 uncultured Emergencia sp. | reverse complement strand
CTGCTCTACAAGATACTGCACGCCCCGGCCTTCTTCTTCCTCATCTGCAAGTGCGGCAAAGACAATATCTCCTTCCAGCACGATTCCTGCCCGCTTAAACGCAATCATTGCAGCAATCATGGAAGCTACAGGCCCTTTCATATCACAAGTTCCCCGTCCGTAAATCTTGCCGTCCTCAATGCGCCCGCCAAAGGCATCCTCCATGTCGTAAGGCGGTACAGTATCGATATGTCCTGACAGCATCAGAGACTTTCCCCTGCCGCTGCCCGGGATTCTTGCGTAAACATTGTAGTCTCCCGGATAACACTCCACAATTTCACTTTCAATTCCTTCAGCCTGCAGCAGCCCATAGATATACGCTGCGACTTCCTTTTCCTTATTTTCCATAAAAGAATAGCTGGGAATCTGCACTAATCGAGATGTCAGCTCTGCCACACTGATCTTGTCCAGTTCTTCTTTAAATCTGGCTTTTAACTCTTTTTCCGTTTTCACAACATTTATCCTCCAAAAAATAACGCCTCTGTCTGTCAATGAGCAAAAGGCGTCTATAAAACAAATATAACGCTGCACTACCAGAGCTGCAGCATATCAGAAAGGTCCTTATCCCCCTCAGGCCGTTTGTGTTCCTCCGGTTTTTCTTCCGCCAGCTCCCGATAATGAATCATCATATCCGCAAAGATATCAGCACAGGTAGGTGGCGTATAGCTGATGGTATTGGCCCCTGCATGGATTGTTTCCAGAATTGTCTCATCAGTAGGTCCTCCAGTAGCAATAATCGGTACCTTCGGATAATCCGCTCTGATGTGACGAACCAGCTCCGGAGTTCTGGCTGCTGCTGAAACATTAAGAATCGAAACACCTGCCTTCAGACGGGCATCAATATCTGTCTTGTCGCTGACTACTGTTGCCACAATAGGAATATCGATCACTTTTTTGATCATGGCCACATTATCGTTAGTCATCGGTGCATTGACCACAACTCCATAAGCCCCCTGCGCCTCTGCATCTTTAGCCATCAGCGCAGCGCGAAAACCCTGAGTGGTTCCTCCTCCAATTCCTGCAAGCACCGGTACAGAAGACGCGTTGATGATTGCATCAGAAATCACCTGCTGCGGTGTAAACGGATATACTGCCAGAATTGCATCCGCATTGCAGTTTCTGATAATCGCAATATCGGTAGAAAATAGAACGGACTTCATCCGGCGGCCCATAATAACGATCCCCCTGGCCTGCCAGATAACTTCCGGAATCTGCAGGTACTTAGCTCTGAGTGTACCGCTGATCCTTGGAATTTCCTTATCTGCCATGTGTCCTCCTTATCTCCTTTCTCCAAATTAGTTTTTAAAGTCATTCATAGAATAATTATACACCTATCGCAAAAGTGGTTCAATCTTTTTATTCATCTTTGCTCAAATTTGTGTTATACTGTTAATATTTGGTCTAGATACAATAATGACAGCACCATAAACAATCTCATATAGAAAGGAGTGTATACAAATGGTATACAGATATAAGACAAAAGGGACCTGCTCCGTTTACATTGATGTCAATGTAGAAAACGGTGTTTTGAAAGAGGCTGTATTTCACGGGGGCTGCAGCGGTAATCTCCAGGGAATCAGCGCCCTTGTTGCAGGCATGCCTTATGAAGAACTGAAGGAAAAACTTGCCGGAATCAACTGTGGATTCAAAGCCACTTCATGTCCCGATCAGCTGGTAAAAGCTGTAGAAGAAGCCATGGCGCAGGAAGAAGGCAAGTAATCTATGACAGATTTATTGTGCAGAGTCTTTATCAGAGATTACCAGAATGTTAAAGATCCCAAAGTCAGAGAAAGCTACGGAAAGCTGGCAGGTTTTGTCGGGATTCTGTCAAACGGTCTTCTCTGCATTGTTAAAATCATTGCAGGAATCGTTTCCGGCAGTATTGCCATTATTGCTGATGGTATCAACAATCTGGCAGACGCCTCTTCCTCTGTCATTACTTTGATAGGCTTCAGGCTGGCAGCGATGCCGGAAGATGAGGAACATCCCTATGGACATGCAAGGATTGAATATATCACCGGCATGATTGTATCGGTACTCATTGTAGTGGTGGGGGTAGAACTGGTCAAATCTTCTGTTGAAAAAATTCTCCATCCGTCCCCTCTTACTTTCAGCTGGTTTATCGTGGCAGTTCTTTGTCTTGCCATTTTTCTGAAAATCTGGCAGGCACTTTTCAACGTCAAAGTCGGCAAGAAAATCAATTCTGTTGCTCTTGCTGCTACCGGTGCGGACAGCCGAAACGATGTCATCACCACAAGTGCCGTTCTGCTCAGTATTATCATCGGGAAATTCAGTGGACTGCAGATTGACGGCTATATGGGCGTTCTGGCCGCTCTCTTCATCATCTGGTCAGGTATCGGCCTCATCAGAGAAACAGTCAGTCCTTTGCTGGGAGAAGCTCCGGATCCGCAGCTTGTCACCTCAATAGGAGAAATGGCCAGAAGTTTTGACGGTGTACTGGGCATTCACGATCTGGTGGTTCATAATTATGGTCCCGGCAGAATTTTTGCGTCCATCCACATTGAAGTGGATGCTGACGGAGATCTGATGGAAAGTCACGATATGGTAGACAACATCGAAAAGCAGATTTCAAAGGAACTTCATATCCTTCTCACAGCCCATATGGATCCTGTCCGTGTCAACGATCCTGTTGTTCTGAAAATGACAGACATTGCAGAAAAGGTCACAGAAACGCTAGAGGGCATCAGCAGTGTCCATGATCTTCGTGTGGTTCCCGGCACAACCCATACCAATGTCATTTTTGATGTGGTTATGGAACCGGGATGTAAACTGAGCGCGAAAGAGGTATGTCAGACTTTTGAACAGGCTATTAAAAAAGAAGATCCAAACTGTTTTGTTGTTATTAACTTCGATAAAGCTTATGTCGCTCAACTGTGAACTGAGAAATCCACATATTGAAGCAGTTTAAATTTTTATTATGTAAAAAAACGGAGCCGTTCAGATCATGGATGTATTTCCAATTGATCCGGGCGGCTCTATTATATTAATCACCGGCAGCATAAGCTTATTTCCTTAGATCAGATTTTTTCTTCCATCATATAGAGGGCAAAAAATCCCACTTTATGTTTTCCATAATCCCAAGGAACATGGCAGGTTTCACACAATTTCATCACATCGATTCCGTATGCCGACAGGCAGGATGCCACACGTTCGGGGAAACGACATGGTTCTCCCGATAGTTTTGCACACTGACCGCACTGACTGCACGGACCCGCCATGATTGGCAGACCCTTGATTCCTTCAGCCTCCAGCGAATCCATAAAAGCGCGGACTTTTTTATTGTGTTTCTTCTTCAGCGGACCGGTTTCCGCCCCGTCAGTGATATCTTTTACCGGCTGAATCGTCTGCAGAACCAGAGCCTTTTTATACCTTCTTGCTTTCTCCTCCATCTGTTGAGGTGTGCCGCAGTCCGGCGGACATCCATAATTTTTTCCATAATTTCCGCAACTGTTCATTTCGCAGTACTTTCGAAAGTCATAATCAAAAACCAGATCATCTGCACTGACAATGGCTGCTCTGTCAATTCCGGCCTCTTCTGCCTGTTTCAGTATTTTTTCTTCATTCATAGTTCTACTCTCCTTTAATGCTGCCCTTTTACCCGATTGCTCTGCATCAGTCCCTCATTGGAACGAAAAAAACAAGCCGCACCCTTTGTCTCAGATTGTAAATCTAATCAATTATACCGTGCTTGCCGTTTCATTTTCTTCTGCCTCGGAAGTTTCTTCTGCCTCCGGCTCCTCAGCTTCAACTATCGGCAGCAGAATCCGTACCGTAAAAATCCGATCCTGTTCATCGTAAGAAAACTGCCCTCCCAAATCGCTGCAGATTTTCTCACATGTTTTAAGGCCGATTCGGGTACTCTCCACTTTTTTGGCCTCTTCCGGCATTCCGTTGATAGCCAGTACCTTAATCTGATCATTTTCTGTTTCTGCATAAATGCAGACATTTTCCTTCTTATCAGCATATTTCATGATATTGGAAAATATGTTGTCGAACAGTCTGCGAAGTCCGGAAATATCCGCCAGAATTTCCACCTCTGTAATATTGAAGTAAAACTCCACTTTATACCCGTAACTGATAATTTCCGCACAGTGCTCTGAAAGAAGCTGCTGAAACAGAATGCTGGCATCAAATCGTTCCAGATTTTTGTCATTTTCCTTGTTACCGAAAACCAGAAAATACTGGAACAGCTTATCCGACAGCTCTTTCAGCTGAAAGGCCTTCTCCCGACAGGAAGAGATATACTTATCCAGAGCCTCTTGACTATCATATTTTTTGCCTTCAATAATATCCAGATATCCGATCAAAGAAGTCAGCGGAGTTCTGATATCATGAGACATGGAGGTAATCAGCTGATTATTCGCTTCCCAGGCTTCTCTTTCATTTTTATGTTTCTGAATAATGGAGTTTCTCATAGTATTGACACTGGCAGCCAGCGTACCGATTTCATCATTCCGGATGCTCTGGATTTCTTTATCAAGCTGTCCGGCGCTGACCATCTCCACCTCAGAGGCTAAAAACATTATTCTTCTGGTTACATAGCTGTAATAAAGCAGCATCACAAAAAGCAGTGTCAGAAAACCTAACACCAGACTGACTGTTTCCATAACTCTCTGTAGACGAAACTCCTTATACACCTCAATATAGGTATAATACTTTCCGTCATCGTACTCTACAATCCTGTTCTGCACATCTGCAGGAAAATTTTTCTCATCAATGCGATGCTCCTTGGCTTTGCCCCGTGTCTCTTCTACAGCACTGATTTCTTCATCAAGCTGTCCGGACTCCGCAGAGGCTGTCCATCCCGCATCCAAAATAATATTCTCGTTGTCCCAGATAAAAAGATACGTATAGGACTGATCTGCAAGCCATTCACGAAGAGCCTTGGTATCTGTCGCCTTAACGTGGTTCTTTTCGATGAACTCTTCCAGACTGTCGTACGCCTTGCCTACATTTCTTTCAACAGCAGCTTCGCTGGTATACCTCACTTCGGCCACATAGTCGCCAACCCATCGACAGAATCCATACATGCAGACAGCCAGAAAAATCCCGATAAGAGTCACTGTCGCCATTTTCAGGTTCAGGGAGACAAAACGTTTCTCTTTACTCAACCTTGTACCCCTTCCCCCATACAGTCTTGATAACTTTCGGCTTATTCACATCCTCCTCCAGTTTCTTGCGCAGATTCAGAACATGAACCATGATGGTATTGCCTGCTGACGGAAGATATTTTTCTCCCCACACTCCCTCATACAGGTCTTTATTTTCTACGATTTCTCCCCGATGCTCGATAAAATAACGAAGAATATCATATTCCTTATCAGTAAGAGGGATCTTTTTGCCACCTTTAATGGCTGCTCTGGCTTTTGTATCCAGAGAGATGTTTCCTCCGATTGTCGGTGCAGCCTGTGGCTGAAACCTGCTGTAATACTCTTTATATCTGCGCAGCAGAGACTTGACTTTCATCAGAAGTTCAGTCTGGGAAAATGGTTTGACCAGATAATCATCTCCGCCTTCACTATATGCCTCCACCTTATCCTGCTCCTGAGACTTTGCTGTCAGAAACAGAACGGGAAGCGATGAAGTTTCTCTAAGCTTTGAACACACCTCTACGCCGGAAAGCCCTGGCATCATAATGTCAAGAATCATCAGGTCGATGCGTTTATCTGCAGCGACTTTTTCCAGAGCTATTTCTCCATTCTCTGCCTGGTCTACTTCGTACCCTTCACTGCTCAGCAGAACAGTCAAAACCTCTCTGATATTGGGATCATCATCAACAATTAAAATCTTGTATTTTTCCATAAGGTTCCTTTCTCCCCTTTTTTCTACCCCTTTATTTTATAACGACTTAAGCAAAAAATATAGAGAAAGCTGCACAATTTAAGAATTTTTAAGATTTTCATCGGCTAAAACCATTGAAAAACTCCCATTTTTATAAAATGGGAGTTTGGGATTTTTTACAAAAAACAAGGTTAGCACCGTTTTTTACCATAAATTTTATCTGCAATTCCAATAGAGAGACATATGGCGACAACTGTCAGTACCACGGCAGCAGGCAGATACCTTCCGGTGCTGATGCTCACTGAACCGGGCATAATCTCTGTAAGGTTCAATATCAGCAGCATTGCAGCCATTGTAACGAAAATGTAGAGCAGTCTCCCTTTCTCTGCCCCCAGCTTCAGAACCAGCGGCAGATTAACAGACATCAGAATCTGACCTATGCAGAAAACCATACCGGTATTAGCAGTATATTCACCAAAGGTTGTAAATCCGTCACCTTTTCGCAGTGAAACCACAATATTTGAAAGAATTATCAGAACTGCCATAAGCACACTTATTCCTATCCCCAGCAGATACTTGGAAATTACCAGTTCTCTGCTTCGATAAGGCAGCATCTGTGCATAGTAGTCCCATCCGGCCTGTTCATCAAAGGCTGCTGCCGTTACCGGAATAATAGAAGCATAAATAACAGCCAGACCCTGTGTAACAGGACTGGGAACCAGTGCACATATCACCATCAGCACCATATAAGCTTTCAGCTGTTTTTTAATCACATACAGATCCTTCAGCATGAGTCCTTTTAACATGACAGTTCTCCTTTCGCCATGAGCAGAATGATATCTTCCACTGCAGCCCGCTCCACTGTAAAGGCCGGGCTGACCATATCCCTTTTCACCAGACAGTCCACCCCGTAGGGACTGCCTTTCCTGCCTGCAATTGCCTCCCGTGGAATGTCTTCCAGCTGTCTGTAACTGCACCGGATAATTCCGTACTTTTCCAGAAGCCGATCCTTTTCTTCACAGAACAGCAGTCTCCCTTCATGAAGAAAAGCAATATAGTCACACAGCTTTTCCAAATCGCTTAGAATATGGGAGGATATCAGGATTGAGTGCTCAGGGTCTCTGGTAAAATCATAAAAAATGTCCAGAATCTCATCTCTGACAATAGGATCCAGACCGCTGGTCGCCTCATCCAAAAGCAGCAGTCTGGGATGATGAGACAATGCGGCTGCAATAGAAAGCTTCATTTTCATTCCTCTTGAAAAATCTCTGAAAGCCTTCCTTTTTGGCAGTTTGAACTTTATTACGTATGCCTCAAAAAGGGCTTCATCCCAGTTACGGAAAGTATATTTCATAATTCTGTTGATCTCTTCGATACTGAGAATTCCCGGGAAATACGCTTCATCCAGCACAACTCCCAGCTCTTCTTTTATCTGGCTGAAAGCACTGCTTTCGTTATCCGTTCCTAAAACAGAAACTGTTCCGCTATCCTTTTTCAATGCATTCATAATCAGGCGTATGGTCGTACTTTTACCTGCACCATTTTCCCCGATCAGTCCAAGAATACATCCTTTAGGCAGATCCAAAGTAATATCCTGCAATGTAAAGTCATCAAATTTTTTAGTCAGATTTCTGATTTTTATCGCATTCTCTTCCCTCATTTTACTCCTCCTCTGCCATCAGCCTGAGCATTTCCGTCAGCTCCTCACAGGTCAGCCCGCAGGATTTCCCTAATGACAATGCCTGACGAAACCGTTCTTCTATCTCTCTCAGCTGATTTTCACGAATAAGTTCCACATTTTTCTCGGCAACAAAGCAGCCCTTGCCTGCAACTGTATAGATAAACCCCTCTTGTTCCAACTCGTCATAAGCCCGCTTGGTAGTAATGACACTGATCTTCAGATCCTTGGCCAGGGCACGGATAGACGGAAGAGCGTCCCCCTCCGACAATGTTCCCGCAATAATCTGTTCTTTAATCTGTGTGTAAATCTGCTCGTAGATAGGCTGATTACTGGCATTTCTAATAATGATATCCAAAGTGGCCCTCCTTTGCGATTATCTGTATATATACAGTATATACAGATATAACAGTTTGTCAATAGCCTTTGGTAAATTTATTCCACCCTTTTTCATTACAAGAAAATAGATTTTTTTTACATAGATACAGTATAATATTTATTAAACAACTCGAAAGGAGTGAACAGATATGTGTGGTGGTATCATCTCTCAAAAAATTGCATAAACCCATGTAAATAAACGGTAAGCTGATTTTAACTTATTTGCATGGGAGGGTATCAGTATGAAAGAAAACAAATATGATAATGAACAGTTTTTTGAAAAATACAGCCATATGCTGCGTTCGCAAAAAGGACTGCAAGGGGCAGGTGAATGGTCTGAACTGCAGAAAATTCTTCCTGATTTTCGCGGAAAACATGTTCTGGATTTAGGGTGTGGATATGGCTGGCATTGTAAATATGCGGCAGATAATGCCGCAGCAGCTGTGCTCGGAACAGATATTTCGAAAAACATGATAGAAAAAGCCACAAAAATCAATGCAGCACCCCAAATCGACTACCTATGTACTGCGATGGAGGATTTGTATTTCCCCGAAAACTCTTTTGATATTATACTGAGTTCACTGGCCTTTCACTATATCAGAGACTTTAAGCCTTTAGTAACTAATATTTCACGTTGGCTGAGAAAGGGTGGTGCTTTTGTCTTTTCAGTAGAACACCCGGTTTTTACTTCATATGGAACACAAGATTGGTATTATGACGAAAAAGGTAGAATTCTGCATTTCCCAGTGGACAACTACTACTATGAAGGCAGACGGGAAGCTGTGTTCTTGGGGGAAAAAGTGATAAAATACCATCGGACATTGACAACCTATCTGAATACACTGCTTCAGAACGGTTTTGAGATTGAGCATATTATCGAACCACAGCCGCCCAGAGAAATGATGGATATAGACGGTATGAAAGATGAAATGCGCCGGCCTATGATGCTGCTTGTTTCTTCTATAAAAAAATAATATGCTGCAGTATCCGTCTCCAGCGCGGTCATGCTTTTGACATGACCGCGTTTTAATATTCTATCAGTGATCTTTCTGCATCAGTCCTCCGAGGAAAACCGCAGATATGAATGCCGTTTGCGGCGTTGAACCCGGCGCATACAAAAAGCTGCTTATCCATTATGAAATGGAGTTACCCAGTACTTCAGCTTTTTCAAGCTGGTCCGGCTTATTTAAAATGGCCCCGGCTTCCATATTGCCTCCGGCATATACAATTCCGATATTGTTCCATCCCAAATGGGAAACCAAACCTTCATAAAAGGCTTTAACGGGTGCAAAATTACTTTCACTGCTCCCCTCGGCTGCCATGAGCAAGGCACAATCCTTCTTAGGATTTTCATAATCAGAAGTCAGCTCAGCTACTGCAAAGAGACGATCAAATGCGCATTTCAGCTGCCCGCTGATTCCCCAATAATACATGGGAGAAGCTAAAACCACAACATCAGCATTCTCATATACCGGATAGATCTTTTCCATATCATCTTTCTGCACACAAGGACTGCTTTCATCTTTTCCGCCACTGCAGCATCCCAAACATCCATGAATATTCATCTCCTGCAGGTTAAAACAGATTACCTCATTTCCGGCTGCCTCTGCTCCCTTTATAAAACTTTTTATCAGAGCTTTTGTATTTCCATTAATGCGTGGACTTCCATTCAATATACAGATTTTTTTATTCATACACGATTCACCTCCAAAGATTATGTTATAATTATAGCAGCACATATACATAAAATAAAGTACGCACATTTTTGTTAGATACTATCTTAAAGGAGAGTGATATTCTATGTTCAAAGACTATATAGAAAATGCGAATTTTGAGGATACCGGCTTCAGCTATACACTGTCTCTGATCAGCGGCAAATATAAAATGATCATTCTTTATTGCTTAATGGAATTTAACGTTGTTCGATACAGTGAACTGAAGCGATACATAAAATCCATATCTCATAAAACGCTGAGCAATTCTCTCAAAGAATTAGAGAGGGATCAGCTCATAATTCGAAAAGAATATCCTCAGATCCCTCCTAAAGTCGAGTACAGCTTATCCGAAAAAGGACAGTCCCTTATGAAAATCTTGGATCAGCTATGTGTATGGGGTGAGACTCACAGAGACAACACCAGATAATAAGCTGCCCATCTGATCACCATAATTTCTTTACGGTGCAGAAGAATCAGATAAGTACATAATGTGATTTCCCATATATATCCGCTGTTGCAAGATACATCTTTAACTATATATACACAATTCAATGATAAAAAGGGAGATACATAACTCTATGAGTCTTCTGTATCTCCCCGTCATTATATTTTAGTAATTAGTAATAATAATCTCTTCTCCTGTACGTTTTTTTGCATCAGAGTTAATGAGCCGCTTCACAGGCACAACCCGCCTGGAATATTTCTCATAAAGCTCATTGATCAGCGCAGTATTGTGATTGGTCAGCATACAGAAACACCCTCTGCCGGTAAGTTCCTCATAAACTCTGGCAAGTCTTCTGTGACTTCTGAGATCAAAGCCTTCCTTGGTATAAGCCTCAAAGGAGGTAGGATTCAACGGTGCATAGGGACTGTCCAGAAACACAAAATCTCCTTCTCTGGCAAAGTCACAAGTCTTTTGAAAATCCCCGGTCATAATCT
>CABSEO010000035.1 GCA_902476665.1 uncultured Emergencia sp. | reverse complement strand
CAAGGCCTGCGAACAGGCTAACATCTTCTTACTGTAAAATGAAATATATTAACGTTGTAATTGACAGAAACAGCAGACATACAGATACATATTACACTTACGCGGCAGAAAAGGCTCTGCCTGTAGGAACTATGGTTAAAGTGCCTTTTAACCGGGGAAATACTGTTAAAACAGCCTGGGTGTTTGAGACAGATGTGCAGCCGTCCTGTAATCCGGACATCATTAAAGAGGTGGATTCCGTAGATGAGACAATCTCACTGACTCAGGAGATTATAGAGACCTGCATCTGGATGAAACGGCGTTACGGTATTAAGTATGCAGATGCCCTGCGCTGTTTTGTCCCCAATGGAAAGCCGGCAAAGGAAGGAAAAGAAAAAGAACCTTATCGGGATACCAAAGGAGAGATACAGGAAATAGAATCACTGACAGATGAGCAGATGGCGGCAGTTGAAACCATAGGTGCAGTCATAGAAAGCGGGCGACAGGAGAATTTTCTTATTCATGGAGTTACGGGAAGCGGCAAGACAGAAGTTTATATGCAGGTTATTGCAAAGGTTCTTGAGAAAGGAAAAACTGCCATTATGCTGGTTCCTGAAATTGCTTTGACCAAGCAGGTGACTGATCGTTTCATCGGCAGATTTGGAAAAAGGCAGATTGCAGTGCTTCACAGTAAGCTGACAAAAAGAGAACGGTTTGACGAATGGATTCGTATCAGGAATGGCGAAGCCAGAATTGTTATCGGTGCTAGGCTGGGTGTATTTGCTCCACTGGAGAATATTGGAGTCATTATCATGGATGAAGAGCATGAAGCTACCTATAAATCTGATATGACGCCGAAATATGAGACCGTGGATGTAGCCTTGAAAAGACTCATGCATTACAGCGGTGTACTGGTTTTGGGCAGTGCCACACCTTCGGTGGTTTCTTATCAGCGGGCTCAGGACGGGATCTATCGTCTGATCCGCCTGACAAAACGGTATAATGAGACTCCGCTGCCAAAAGTGGAACTGATTGATATGAGGCAGGAGCTGAAAGCAGGCAATAGAACCATATTCAGCGACAGACTCTATCGAAAGATGAAGGAAACACTGGAAAAAGGACAGCAGATTATTCTGTTTCTCAACCGCAGAGGTTATTCCACTTTTATTTCCTGCCGGGAATGCGGCGAAGTTCTCACATGTCCTGAATGTGGCATCTCGCTGACCTATCATAAAAAGGAAAATGCAGGGATCTGTCACTACTGTGGAAAACGATTTTCTGTTCCGAAAAGCTGTCCCTCCTGCGGCAGCAGATATATCAGATATTTTGGCAGCGGAACCGAAAAAGTGGAGGAATTTACAAAGGAGCTGTTTCCGGAAAAATCTGTGGAACGACTGGATCTTGATACGGCGAAAAACAACCGGGAAATCAGTAGAATTATCGGACAGTTTTCTAAGGGCAGGACAGATATTCTGATCGGCACGCAGCTGGTGGCAAAAGGACTTGATTTTAAGAATGTAGGTCTAGTAGGCGTTGTTGCGGCCGATGTGAGTCTGAATATTCCTGACTACAGAGCTGCGGAGCGAACTTTTCAGCTTGTCACACAGGTGGCAGGAAGAGCAGGAAGAGGAGAAGAAGAGGGACTGGTTATTGTTCAGTCCTATACTCCCGAGAATTTCGCATTGACAACAGCGGCAAACCATGATTATCAGAGCTTTTTTAATACGGAAATCAAAATGAGAGCATTGATGGATTATCCTCCTTTTTCTGATCTGATACTGGTGGAATTTACCAGCGATGAAGAGCAGGAGGCTCTCAGTTGTGCAGATAACTGCAGAAAATATCTGATACGCTGCAGAATAGAAGAGGACAGCAGTATCTTTTCGCCGAAGCTGTCATTTCATTTCAAAGGCAGAGACAGTTTTCGCTACTATATTCTGATAAAAAGTCCCAAAGGACTTAGAAATCAATATATTCACTACATCTGCTGCTATGGAGAAACGCTACTGAAAATGAAAAGTCAGTGTGCCATGACTATTGATGTCAATCCATACAGCGCGGTTTAACTTGGGTATATCTGATATACCTGCTTAAAAACATTTTAGAACAGGAGAAAGAACATATGGCAATCAGAAATGTTGTATTAGAGGGAGATGAAATCCTCAGAAAACGCTGCAGAGAAGTTTCTGAGGTGACAGATCGGATCAGAACCACCCTGGAAGATATGCTGGAAACGATGCATTCTCAGATGGGATGCGGTATCGCAGGTCCTCAGGTAGGCGTAATGCGAAGAATGTTTGTTGCTGAGCCTGAACCGGGCAGAGTTTATTATATGATCAACCCTGAGATTTTAGAGCAGGAAGGAGAGCAGGAAGGGGATGAAGGATGCCTCAGCGTGCCGGGACTTATCGGAACAGTAGTAAGACCTGAGCGAATCAGAATCAAGGCTCTGGATTTTGATGGAAATGAGCAGATATATGATTTTGAAGGCTGGGATGCCAGAGTAATGTGTCACGAATACGATCATCTGGATGGCATTCTTTATACAGACAAGGCCACCAATGTGAGAGAACCTGAAGAGGAAGAGGATAACTAATGAAAATTGTATTTATGGGAACGCCGGATTTTGCTGTACCTGTTCTGAAAGCACTGGTTGAGGCAGGGCACCAGGTGGGTTATGTAGTAACTCAGCCGGATAAGGCAAGAAATCGCGGAAAAAAGGTTCAGTTTACACCTGTCAAGGAACTGGCGGTAAGGTGTGATATTAAAGTGCTGCAGCCTGAAAAGATAAAAAAAGATACTGAGACGATTAAGCTTCTTGAAGAGTATGAACCGGATATCATTGTAGTAGTGGCCTATGGTCAGATTATTCAAAAAGAAATTTTAGAAATGCCTAAGTATGGCTGTGTCAATGTTCACGCTTCTTTGCTTCCGAAACTGAGAGGAGCGTCTCCAATTCAGCATGCGATTTTGCAGGGAGAGACGGAAAGCGGTGTAACCATTATGCAGATGGATGAAGGGCTGGACACAGGAGATATGCTGGCTAAATCTTCTATTTCCATTACAGGTATGAACGGACAGCAGCTTCATGACGCATTGGCAAAGCTGGGAGCTGAACTGCTCATTGAAACACTGCCTCTCATAGAATCAGGAAAAATCAGACCACGGAAGCAGGATGACAGCATATCCACCTATGCAGGTTTAATTTCTAAAGAAGATGGTAAAATAAATTTTGAGAAAAGTCCTGTTGAAATTGAGCGCCAGATCCGGGCTTTTGATCCATGGCCGGGAGCGTACTGTGCTTATGGACAGGCGACTATGAAAATCTGGAAGGCGCAGCCATTTTTAACAGGCACAGCAGGGGCATCTGCCGGAACAATTGTCAATGTGAGTGCAGAGGGGATTGACATCGCCTGCGGCGGTGGGATTCTGCGGGCAACAGAAATTCAGATGCCTGGAAAGAAAAGAATGGAAGTGAAAGCTTTCCTTTTGGGAAATTCCATTGACAAAACACAGATTCTGAGATAAAGCCTGAACCCTGTTCGGGCTGCAAAGGGGGAAGAGAAATGTTTTTTTACAGTTATCAAAGCCTGGTGATTCTCATTCCTGCAATGCTATTTGCGTTGTGGGCTCAGGCGAAAGTAAAGGGAACCTTTCGGAAGTATTCGGGGGTTCGCAATCACAGAAATATGACCGGCGCAGAAGCGGCAAGACGGGTTCTTGACAGCAACGGACTGAACGACGTGGGAATCAGACAGATCAGAGGCAGTCTGACTGACCATTATGATCCGAGAACCAGAGTCTGTCAGAAGATGTATATGGGGTCACTTCTGTAGCGGCAATCAGTGTTGCCTGTCATGAGGCAGGCCATGCCATCCAGCATGCGAGGAGCTATGTGCCTCTGAAGCTCAGAAATGCTATCGTGCCGGTGGTGAATTTTGCATCCAGTTTTACCTGGATACTGCTGATTGCAGGGCTGGGTCTGCTGGCCGGCAGCAGTTATGAATCGTATTATATGGGAAATCTGCTGTTTAATATTGGCGTTGCCTGCTTTGCGGGTGTGGTGATTTTTCACCTGATTACCCTTCCTGTAGAGTTTGATGCAAGCAGCAGAGCCATTTCTCAGATGGAGGAACTGGGTATTGTAGACAGTGAAGAAAAAATGGGAGCAAAAAGAGTGTTAAGTTCTGCAGCTTTGACCTATGTTGCAGCACTGGCTGTGGCTGTGGCAAATCTGCTCAGAATTCTTGCTCTCAGAGGAAGGCGCGACTGATATGGATACCAACCGAAAGACAGCGTATCTTACGCTTCTTGAAATTGAAAAAAACGGGGCATATTCTAATCTTGAGCTGAATCAGCAGATTCAGCTCTTGAAGCCTGACTCTCCGGCATTTGTCAGAGAGCTGGTCTATGGTGTAACGGAGCAGAGGATGTATCTGGATTACCTTCTTCAGTGGCTGATTCCAAGAGGACTCAGAGGCGTGAAAAAACAGGTGCTGACCCTGCTTCGGATGGGATTGTACCAGATTATTTTCATGGACTCTGTGCCGGACTATGCTGCTGTGGGAGAGACAGTCAGACTGGCCAAAAAAGTAGCAGTCGGACGGGAAGGTTTTGTCAATGGTGTGCTGCGTGGCTACCAGAAGAAAAGGGAGCAGATAAAACTTCCTGATCGAAGCACTGACACAGCCGCCTATCTGTCTGTACGTTATTCCTGCGGATTGGATATTGTCAGGCTGTGGCTTTCTCAGTACGGAATTGAAAAAACAGAGCAGCTGCTGGCAGCCTCAAACTGCACACCAAAGCTTTCGGTACGAGTTAACCTGCTTAAAACAAGCAGAGAGGAACTGTCTGAACTTTTAAAAGCGGAAGGTTTTGAAACAGAAGAGGGAACTTTGAGCCAACGGATTCTCTTTGTGCGGGGCAGCGGTCTGCTGGAAACAGAAAGTTATCGTAAAGGTCTGTTTTCGGTACAGGATCAGGCTTCTTGTCTGACAGCAGAAAAACTGGCTCCAAAAGCAGGAGATACCGTTTTGGATATTTGTGCTGCGCCGGGCGGGAAAAGTCTGGCAATGGCTGAAATAATGGAAAACAGAGGACGAATCAGAGCCTTTGATATATATGAGCATAAGCTTGCACTTTTGAACAGGGAGGCAGAACGGCTGGGCCTTTCTGTCATAGAAACCGAAGCCAGCGACGGAACAAAAGAACGGCGGGAACTTTTTGAGTCTGCTGATTGTGTTCTTGTTGACGGACCATGTTCGGGACTTGGTGTACTTCGGAGAAAACCGGAGATCAAGTATCGGGAAATTTCAGACGAGGGGCGCTCTTTTGCGGAAAAGCAGCTGCAGATTCTGAAAACATCAGCGGCTTACGTAAAGCAGGGCGGCAGACTTTTATACAGCACCTGTACCATCAATGTCACTGAAAACAGCCGGGTGGCAGAGAGGTTTCTTGCAGAACACAAGGAATTCACTGTGGAGGAGCAGATGCAGCTTCTGCCTGATGACACAGAGACCGACGGATTCTTTATCTGCATTATGAGAAAGGCAGATTGCTGAAAGGAGATTATATGGAAGTAGGGTTTAAGACGGACAAAGGATTGCGGCGGAGCAACAACGAAGATGCCTGCTTCGTAATGACGAAGGACAGGGTTTTTATTGTGGCTGACGGAGTAGGGGGCAATAACTCTGGAGAAATCGCCAGCAGAACCTGTGTCAATGAAATTGCAAAATATGTGGAAGAGAATCCCCTGTCAGGACTGAAGGGACTGCAGCAGGTAAAGTCATATTTTGAAATCTGCCTGCGGGACGTGAACTTTAAGGTTCTGGAGATGTCACAGAGATATGAAAAGAATAAGGGAATGGCCACCACCGTTGTGACGGCCTATCTGTCAGAAGGCTGTCTTTACATAGTAAATGTTGGGGACAGCAGAGCTTATGTGCTGCGAGATAAGGTACTGACTCAAATTACAGAAGACCACACCTATGTGAATACACTGCTGAAAGCAGGACTGATTTCTGAAGCAGAAGCAGAGAATCACGATAAGAAAAATATGATCACCAAAGCTGTAGGAGCGGATTATGCCATTGAAGCTGACTATTTTGAAACGCCGGTGAAAGCCGGGGACATTATTCTTATCTGCACCGACGGCTTGTATGGGGAGGTTCCCAAAGAAGAGCTGATCAGTATTCTCAGCAGAGAGGAATCTATGACCGGTATATGCAGTGATCTGGTGAATGCTGCTAATCAAAACGGAGGCAGCGACAATATTACGATGGTAGTCTTGAAAGTAACGGAGGAAGATTTCGATGAGTAAACTACTTGCAGGCAGATATGAATTGATAGAAAAAATCGGTGAAGGAGGCATGGCGGTAGTCTATAAGGCCAGATGCAGACTGCTCAATCGATATGTGGCAGTGAAAATCCTCAGACCGGAATTTACAAAGGATATACAATTTGTAGAAAACTTTAAGCGGGAATCTCAGGCTGCTGCCAGACTGCAGCACCCTAATATTGTCAGTGTCTATGATGTGGGAAAAGAGGGAAATATTCATTTTATCGTCATGGAACTGATAGAGGGACGGCCTCTCAGTGAAATTATTCCTGAGGAGGCACCGATGAACTATAAGCGGGCAATCGAAATTACCAGACAGGTGGCATCTGCGCTGAGTCTGGCTCATAGGAACAATATTGTTCATCGGGATGTGAAGCCGCATAATATTATGATTACCAGAGACGGTACGGCAAAGCTTGCAGACTTTGGTATCGCAAAAGCAGTCAGCGATTCTACAATTATCGCATCTGAAACCAGCAGAATCATCGGTTCTGTCCATTATTTTTCACCGGAACAGGCTAGAGGTGCTTACGTGGATGAGCGATCTGACATCTATTCTCTGGGAATTGTTCTGTACGAGATGCTGACAGGTCAGGTACCTTTTGACGGAGACAATCCTGTGCAGGTAGCTCTGATGCATATCAATGACGAGATTACACCGCCATCTCAGCTGGTACCGGGAATTCCGCCGGCACTTGAGAAGCTGGTGATGAAAGCCACGGATAAATTTCAGTCCAACCGTTATAAAAATGCTGAGGAACTGATGGAAGATCTGGATAATATTGAATTTGTCACCAAGATGGTAGGAGATTCAATCTTTGCTGCTTCTGATGTGGAAGAATTTCAGGAAATGAACAGACGCAGACAGAGTCACGAAGATGAAGCGGATTTTGAAGAAGAAGAGGTTAAGCCTAAGAAAAAAAAGAAAGACACTCACAGCAGGAAGACTTCTGAAAAGAAAAAGTCCAGGAAACCGGTTATCGCAGCCATTACGGCAGTCATTGCTGTGGTTGCGGTCGTTGGGGCACTGTATGCCTTCGGAATTATCGGAGGAACAAAAGCGCCTGATTTGACCGGGAAAACTCCGGAAGAGGCCCAGGAGATTCTGGATAAACTGGACATGGATCTGAAACTGGAGGTAGATGAGCAGGAAATCACCAGTGAGGAAGTGGAAGAAGGAAAAATTGCCATGCAGAATCCGAAAGAAGGTGAACGACTCAGTAAGGGTGATACCATTACGGTATTCCTCAGCTCAGGAGAGCCGACGGGACAGGTGCCTTCTATTGTAGGCAGAAACTATAACGAAGACAAAGAACTGATTGAGGCCTACCTCAAATCTGCAGGCGATTATACCATCGGAAATGTTTCTTATATGGAAAGTGAAGAACCTGAAGGTGAAATTATCAATCAGGATCCGGGCTCCGGAGCCGAAGCACCGAAAGGCACCAGTATCAATATTGTTGTCAGCAAGGGAAGCTCAAAGGTTACGGTGCCACCTGTCATGGGACTTGATGTGGACGCTGCAAAGGCTGCAATTGAAGCCCAGGGATTAGTGGCAAAGGTGGAATATGTGGAAAGCACTGCAGCTGAGGGAACCGTTATTGATGTTTCTCCGACAGAAGGATCCAAAGTGGAGAAAGGAGCTACTATCGTGATTACTGTCAGCAAGGGCCAGCCAGAAGTGACGCCTGATCCGCCTGATGAACCTTCTGATGGCGGAGATTCCGGAAATGAAGGCGGAGACGGCGACAGCGGCTCCGATTCCGGAGATGAATCCACTGAAGAGTAATCTGCGGACTGAGAAAACAGTAATAGAGATTTGTCAAGATGAAAGGTTTAATCGGCGGTTTTTATTATGTAAAGACCGCTGATGGGATTTATCAGACCAGAGGTCGGGGTATTTTTAAAAAACAGGGTGTGACTCTGGCAGTGGGAGACAATGTGGAAATCGAAATTCTGCCTGGCGGTGACGGTGTGATCAATGAAATACTGCCAAGAAAGAATCAGTTTATCAGACCACCTATCGTTAATGTAGACTGCTTTGTGGTCATTTTTGCGGCAAAAAAGCCAAAACCGAACTTTCAGGTGGTGGATCGTTTTCTTATCATGGCAGAGCGGTGCAGTATGGAAGCTGTTATCTGTGTAAATAAGTGCGATTTGGCAGACGAGGAGGAGCTGGAGCAGATAAAATCTGTATACGGAGATATCTACCCTGTACTGTTTGTCAGTGGTAAAACAGGACAGGGAATTGCTTCTCTGAATACATATATTTCGGGAAAAAGAGCTGCCTTCGCCGGACCGTCCGGAGTGGGAAAATCTACGATTACTAATCGGATTATACCGGAAGCCAATATGGAGACCGGCTCGGTCAGCAGTAAGACTAGCCGGGGAAGACATACCACAAGACACGTAGAGATATTTGAAACAGAAGAGGGGGGACTGGTTTTTGATACGCCGGGATTCACTTCTTTTGACATTCTGGAAGCGGAAGAGGATGAGCTGGCAGGATGTTATCCGGAGTTTGCGCCTTATCTTGGGCAGTGCAGATTTGACAACTGCCGACACAGAAAAGAACCTGACTGTGCTGTTCGCAGAGCAGTAGAGGAGGGGAGTATCAGCAGAATTCGATACGAGTCTTATCTTGCTAATCTGGAAGAGATCAGCAGCAGAAAAAAATACTGAGAAAGTTACTGAAGATGAAGAAAGTCGAGGAAAAATTATGAGTAAGTTAGCACCTTCCATTTTGTCAGCGGATTTCGCTCATCTGGGAAAGCAGGTGGAAATGGTCAGCGAAGCAGGCGCAGATTATCTGCATATCGATGTGATGGATGGACATTTTGTACCGAATATCAGCTTTGGTTCTGCTGTAATGAAGTCTTTGAACAAGCTGAAAACCGCACCTTATGATGTTCATCTGATGATAGAGAATCCAGATCAGTATATTGGAGATTTTGTAACAGAAAAGACTGAATTTATTGTAGTGCATCAGGAAGCCTGCAGACATCTGCACAGAACATTGCATAACATTAAATCCTTTGGCATAAAGGCTGGGGTATCGCTGAATCCCGCTACTCCGGTGTCTTTGCTGGAGTGTGTGATGGAAGATGTGGATCTGGTGTTGATTATGTCGGTAAATCCGGGATTTGGCGGTCAGAAGTTCATTCCGTCCGCACTGGAGAAAATCAGACAGCTGGACAAGCTGAGAAAAGAAAGAGACTATCATTATACCATCGAAATTGATGGAGGTGTCACTCTTGAGAATGCGGTACAGATAGCAGAAGCAGGATGTGATATTCTGGTGGCAGGTTCTGCAGTATTTGGTGCTCCTGATATTTCAGAGCGAGTCAGTGACTTTCAGAGAATCCTGAAGTAGATCAGTAATTTGCAAGTTGAATATTTGTGCGCAACGGATGATAAAATAAAACCACCAGTTCAACTGGTGGTTTTACTAGACCCCAGAATGGTCTATCTCCTGTGGTTGTACCTTGAAAGATGCAATGAATAAACCTGACAACACATTCTTGTTGTCTGCGAGCCTCCTACTCGGAGGCTTTTTCATTTTGCATCATCCTTTCTGCGAAATTTTGGCGCAAATAAAATGTGATATTTACATTTCCAGTTCTTTGCCTATAAGATTTTTTCAACGGCCACCAGTTCAACTGGTGGTTTATTCATACCTATTCGGCGCAAAAAAAGACTCTGCAGATTTTTTTGGCAGAGTCTTTTGCATTGTTTCATTAATTTGTCAAGCTGCAGGATCTACAGGAGTTTCCGTACCTCCGGAACCGTCACCGGGCTGGTTAGGATCTTCCGGATCGGTCGGATCAGTATTTGGATCTTCCGGATCGGTCGGTTCTCCAGGATCCGGTTCTTCCGGCTCTTCCGGTTTTGTTACATCAGGCGGTTCATAAGTTTCATCCGGACTGATCGGGTATTTTTCAGGATCCGAGTTATGTTTATAGCAGTAGTACTTAGGAATTTCTTCCTCTTCGTCCTCATTACCCCAGTTGGTATAGGTTACCTTTTTAGTATGCGGACATTCTGGTGTGGCCAGATATCCGGTTTCGGTACAGATTGTGACTTCTTCTTCCAGATCTTTAATGCTTCCCACACCACCTTGCGTACCGTTGATATAGTATTCTCCGCCACTGTAGATAACATTGCCCGGTCTGTCAGGGTAGGACCCCTGCTTTGCACCGTCAATCTGATTCATAATCTTACCCCACAGAGCTGCGGCA
>CABSEO010000034.1 GCA_902476665.1 uncultured Emergencia sp. | reverse complement strand
ATGACTATTACCGGAATTTCTTTGAAACGATCCATCACCTGTTCTCCCGGAAGTCCCGGCAGCATCAGATCAAGAAGCACAAGATCAGGCTGATTTCGGTCCAGAAGATAAAGAGCCTCCGTACCTGAATAAGCCCGCAGAACACGGAAACCCTCACGGTTCAGCACTTCCTCCAGCATATTTCCGATATGAATATCATCGTCAATGATCGCAATGGTTTTCATCCATATTCTCCCGTTTTTCTAAAATAGAATCAGGCCCGTTCAAAATGAATGGGATGTTCGGTATCTAGTATACCACACTCAATCAAAATATGATATACTACGTTAAAGGAGGCTTTACCATGGAAGAGAAAATTAAGATCATGAATCTGGCAGACGCTCCGGAGTATATCGATGAGGTTTCCTACTGGCTATGGGAAGAATGGGGCGAAGCCGGAGGCTATACCCTTGACGAACTCATATACAGAACCGAACACTGCCTGAGAAAAGACGGCGTGCCACAGATGCTGATAGCAAAATACGATGATGAACCTGCAGGCGTGGTGTCCCTGTGGATGAACGATCTGAAGACCCGCCAGGATCTATATCCCTGGCTGGCGACTCTTTATGTCAAAAATGAATACCGTAATCTGAAAATAGGACAGATGCTGCAGACCGCCTGCATTGAAACAATCAGAGACACTACAGACTATCCTTATCTTTATCTGATTACCGAGCATGAGCACTATTATGAAAAAACCGGCTGGGAATTTGTAGAAATGGTTCCCACAGGAACAGGTCAAACGGAAAGAGTCTATCGCTATAATTTAAGGAAAAAACAGGCAATAAAAAATCAGGACATTCTATCAAAGTAATGTCTTCAGTCTGAGAGTTGTCGCATATAGCGACAACTCTATTGTTTTTTTGAAAAGTCCTTTTTTATTGTTATCAGGAGACAAATTTCAACACATAGAGCAAGTATAAAAGCTACATACACTTTCATCAGTAAAGATATAATGAGTGTAATAGCATTAAAGAAAAATAAAATTAAAAGGCAAACAAATGATAAAGAGTCTAAGATTTTTATTATTTGTTTCTGTTTTAATTCGTTTTTCATCTGAGAAAACCTTCTTCGCATAAGATATATTTTCATTATAACAGTAAATTTAATCTTGAGAGATTTTTTGAGTGTTTATAATACTTAAAAAGGTAAAGTATCAAAGGCAGTATTGGAATGACTCATTGACAAGCGAGAAATTTTATTTCAGACTAAAGACATTCTCTGAGAGCAAATTTCTCATTTTTTCTTCTAACTGGCTGAAAAACAGTTTTATATGAAATCCATCATTGACTGCGTGAGAAAACTCTCCTGTCACAGGCATAATTCTCCGACCATCCTTTTCCTCCACTTTTCCTAATAAAACAAACGGTATCAGATCCTCTTTTGTTCCTCCAAAGCTGAATGCAGAAAAATGAATGCCCGGAACAGCAGAAATTCCGAAGATATTGGCTGGCAGGCTCTCGTCGCAAAGCACTCTTGCGCAGTTTTCCGCAACCAGGCGATCCTCTTCGAAACTGCGGTAAAACTCCCTGAACTCCCCGAAAAACTCCGTATATTTCATAGAAAAAAGCTGTGGATTATCTTTCCGCTTCACTGTATAAAACGGATTCAGTCTGTCCCACAGACCCAGCTGTCCATTCCCGTCAAAAGCATATCGAAAATCCTCATTTTCATTAATAACTTCCGCTACACAGTAAATCAGACAGGGATAAAGTCTCAGTCCCGCCTGCTTCACCTTTGCAGAGAATTCTGTAACATCCAGCTCCACCGTCATATATACGGTTGAATTTCTGAACATCTCAAAGTATTCACGACGCTCCCAGCTTTCAAAATCAATTTCTGTAAATCTCATTTTATTCTCCTTTTATCCGAACATCCGAAAAAGTTTCACGCCCAGTCTCAGCAGTTTATATTCCATGCCTTCCAGTTCTTTTGCCGCATTTTTCAGTTCACTGCGGATAGAAATCCCCTGCGGACAGTGAGTTTCACATCTGCCGCAGCCCACACACTGTGAAATACCCGCATGTTTTTTCCTAAGTGCGGAAAAGAGATAGTCATGACGACCTGCCCGCCTGCTTTCTTCATAAACCGCATTATAACAGCGGAACGCTCCCGGAATATCCACACCGGCAGGACAGGGCATACAGTAGCCACAGCCCGTACACCCGACTTTTGTTGTCCTGGCAATTTCCTCCTTTACCCTTTCAATCATCTGTCTGTCTGATAGAGTCAGACAATCTGCATTTGCTTCTGATGCAGTTTTTACATTCTCATGCACCATATCCAGGGAGTTCATCCCTGACAGAACGCAGGTAACCTGTTTCTGATCATAAAGCCATTTGAAGGCCATTTCTGCAGGAGTTCTCCTGTCCGGATCTCTGAGAAACAGCTCCTTTGCCGACTCCGGCAGCAGATTTACCAGTTTTCCTCCCCGCAGAGGTTCCATGATGATGACTGGCAATCCCTTTTCTGAAGCATACATAAGCCCCTTCCTGCCCGCCTGAGAGTTTTCATCCACATAGTTGTACTGAATCTGGCAGAAGTCCCAGTCATAAGCATTCACAAGTCTACAGAATCCGTCAGTGCTTCCATGATAGGAAAATCCTATATTTCGTATCTGCCCCAATTCCATCTTTTCTCTGATCCAGTTCTCTATCCCTGCTTTTTTCAGCTTTTCCCAGGTCTCCACATCTCCCAGCATATGCATCAGATAATAATCCACATAATCAGTCCGCAGCCTCTTCAACTGTTCGCTGAAAAGCTTTTCTGCACCTGCTCTGCTCTTTATCAGATAGTGAGGCAGCTTGGTTGCAATCTTCACCTGCTTCCTGCATCCGTTACGCTCCAGAATTTCTCCCAGGGCAGCTTCGCTTCCCGGATAAATGTAGGCTGTATCAAAATAATTGACTCCCAGTCTGATCGCTTCCATCACTTCAGTTTCTGCCTTTTCCAGATCTATGGATACACCTTTTCTGGTAAACCTCATACATCCGTAACCCAAAACCGAGATATTCTCTCCTTTTCTGTCTTTACGATACTGCACCTTTACATTGCTCTCCTTATCAGTGTATTTACTCAAGTGTAGCAGAAAGCGTCCGGCTTTACAAGGCACCAGAAACGGAAAAGAACCGCGCAGCCTGTGAAACACATGTTTCCTCAGCAACGGGCTCTTTTCCTTCAATTTGCCTATATTCAGATTTCTTTTGTCTGATACATTACATCAGATCTGTCTGAGGATTTTCTCTGTCCAGAATCTTAATCTCACACTGACCGCCCAGTCTCTCCTCCACAAGATTCTTCAGATCAGAGAGGACTTCCAGCAGTTCTTCATATCTGGCCGTATCCACCAGCTCACAGCAGAGCATCGCATTTCTGGTCTTTTCCGTCAGCATGGTGCGCTGTGCTTCACGCCAGGTCCAGCATCTGCACACCGCTCCTGCATCATCCTTATAAACCAGTTCTCCTTCAAAAGGAGGTTCATCGGTATCACTGCCGATAACACGGAATGTTTCTGTTCCGTCTGCCTTTGTTAAAAGCAGATCTCCTTCCATACAGTCAATGTCCTCGCCTCCGCAAGGCATGGCATGACTCAGAGAAACGCTGTTGTAAATATCTACAATAGGATTAATCGTGCCCAGATGATTCTCTTTGGAAATTCTTTTCATCAGAGCCTCAATAGCACATCTTGCTCCTTTTTTCGTCTTAAACTTTGTATAAGCCTCTCTCCACACTTTAATGACCCGGTTGTCAGAAAAATTTTCTTCAGTGAGGAAAGTCAGAGCTCTCTGCTCACCGTCTCTGATCATGGCTTCATACTCATCTTCATCATTGCCGTATTCATTAGTAATACCTTTACAGACTACAATACCGATCTTGCAGTCGGGGAACATTTCCCAGAAATCTTCTTTACAAATAATTTTTTTCATTGGTATAGCCTCCTGCCTTTGCTAGGACTATTTTACACCTCTCTTAAAAATTCTGCAAACTTATCCAGTCCTTCTCTCAAAGTTTTTGAATCGTAGGCATAACCGATTCTTACAGCGCCTTCCATTTCAAAACATTCTCCCGGAGTAAACAGTACACCCTTTTCACGCAGCAGTTTTACACAGAGATCATAAGACGGCATGTCTTTATCATAGTATACAAGTGCCGTTGTTCCTGCCACAGGCTTTAGATATTTTACCTCAGGAGTTTCCTGCACCCACTGATCCAGAATTGCTCTGTTTTTATTCAGGATAGCTCTGTTTCTTGCAAAAACCTTGTCCTTGTTCTTCAAAGCCAGTGCAGCCAGTTTATCGTCGATGACACCACAGCTGATTGTGTCATAGTCACGTCTTTCATGACAGAGATGCAGCACTTCTGCACTCTTTGTGGCAATCCATCCCATCCTGAGACCGGCAAGAGAAAATACCTTGGACATGCTCCCCACAGAAATACCTTTGTCGTAAAGATCCACGATGGACTGCATATAACTTCCATCCTCGGAAATACCTCTGTAAACCTCGTCACACAGCACATAAGCATCCACACTTTTGGCAATTTCAACGATTTCTTTCATAGTGTCCACGGGGATCCAGGATCCGGTCGGATTATTAGGATTATTAATTGTGATCATTCTGGTATTTTCATCAACCAGACTTCTCAAAACCTCCAGATTCGGCAAGTAATCATCTTCCAAGGTCAGCTGCAGAATTCTCACATCTGCTCCAATGGATTCGGGGATAGAATAATGCTGCTGGTAAGTCGGCATTACAGAAACCATATTATCTTCTGCTCCGATCAAAGTCGTAATGACCTGATTATTAGCCCCGATAGCACCATGCGTCGGAATAACCTGATCCGGCTTCAAATCCTGGTACAGCCCTGCCACACCTTCCAGAAACTCCGGAGAGCCGAAAATGTGACTGTAAGAAAGTCTGATTCCTGCAAGTCCTGTCAGATAAGCTGCCGGTTCTTCTCCACAGATAGTCAGAAGTTCTTCAATGGTCATAGAGTCTATACATGTTTCTGCCAGATTGTATACTGCATCGTCTTCGTATTCATTCATCCAGCGTTCTACCTTAAAAGTTTTAATTTTCATAGTTCACCTCATTCTCATTTTAAATGTAAGTATATATCTAAATACATTTTTACATAGTCTTACAGGTTTACAGTCTGACCCAGATTCATTTCCCCTGCTTTTCCCAACGCCAGCTTAGCAGTAAGCAGATCCAGCAAAGCCGTGCCCGTCGCATCAAATACTGTGATCTGCGCTTCATTCTGTCTGCCCTCTGCTGCACCTGTCAAAATTTCTCCGATTTCTCCCGCAATCTCTTCTTTTTTCAGAATTCCTCTGGCAACGGGCAGCTCAATTTCACCTACATGAATACATTGTGGTGTGTCATCAGTAAAGACTCTTGCATCTCTGAAAATCTCCGGATCAATTTCTTCCTTTCCGGACATATCCGCACCGATACAGCTGAAATGAGTGCCTGCTTTTACCCACTCTTTCATGATAATCGGCTCATGTGACGGCGTTACAGTAATAATAATGTCACTATCTGCTGTTGCAGACGGCAGATCCTTCACCGCCTCAAAGATAACACTTCCACAGTCGAAATCAAAGCGCTCTTTTAATACCTGCGGCATAGAATCTGCAAAATGAACTGCATTCTCACGGCTGAGACCATCATAGACCATAACTTTTTCAATAGCAGGCATAGTCATCAGTGTTGCGGCAACCTGAAATAAGGCTACATGACCTGCCCCCACCACCATAAGATTTTTAGAGTTCTTTCTGGCAAGAAGCTTCGCTCCGATGGCACCTGCAGCACCTGTGCGCATACCGGTAATATGAGAACCGTCCAGAATTCCCATCGGCACTCCTGTCTTCGCATCCATCGCCAAAATGGTTCCAATTAAAGCAGGAATCCCCTTTGCCGGGTTTTCCCCGAACCAGGAAACCACTTTCAGTCCGAAAATATCGCTTCCCTTCAACCAGCCTGATTTAATGTCCATGTCAGCAGTACCAGGATTGAATTCATGAAAAACAAGAGGGAATACGGCAGTCTCCCCTTCTGCCTTCAACCGATAAACCTTCTCCACTGTTTCTATCACTTCAGGCATTTTCAGTACCTGTTCTGTTATTTCTTTACTCAGTACTTTTAAGTTAAACATAGATTTGTAATCCTTTCCGAAATCATCTCTTTTCAGTTTTATTCTGATTTCAGTATAACAGCTATCCGCCATTCTTTCGTTTGTAAAATTTCATAATTTTATTACGGATTTTAGTAAATTTTACAACACAAAACAATTTTTCTCAAGTTGAAAGTCCTCAAAGACATTATTGACATATGTTTATTATCCATGTATAATGAACATATAATTGTCATATGTTAATAACACATGTAGATTCAGAAAGGAGAATTTCCATGCCGCGACCAAGGAAAAGCAGACTGGTGCATGCCATGCCTTCCTGTGAAGGATTTACACCACTTGGTTATACAGATAATGCACTCTGCTGTCAAAACATCACTATGACCATTGATGAATTCGAAACTATCAGGCTCATCGATTTTCTGAAGTTGACGCAGGAGGAATGTGCAACCCGCATGCAGGTTTCCCGTCCTACTGTCACCAACATTTATGAGTCCGCCCGGTTTAAGCTGGCCGCAGCTCTTGTCAATGAAAAGCAGCTGCTGATCGGAGGTGGCGACTATGATATCTACTGCGAAAACAAAAAAACTGCTGTTTTAGAGGAGGTAAACACGACGATGAAAATTGCGGTAACTTATGAAAACGGTCAGATCTTTCAGCATTTTGGCCATTGCGAAAACTTTAAGCTTTATGAGGTAGAAGACAGTAAAATCATATCTTCGTCTATAGAAAATGCTGCCGGAAGCGGTCACGGTGCTCTAGCAGGCTTTCTGAAAAATCTGGGAGCAGATGTATTGATCTGCGGAGGTATCGGAGGAGGCGCTCAGAACGCTTTAGCAGAAGTCGGTATCCGTCTCTACGGCGGAGTGACAGGATCCGCTGATGAAGCGGTTCAGGCCCTTATCGAAGGAACACTCTCCTATAATGCCAATGTTCAGTGCAGCCATCACGGTGAAGGACATGAAGGCGGACACAGCTGCGGAAATCATGGCAACGGTCATTCCTGCGGCGGTGGAAATTGTAGAAACTAGTACAAGACATCTGAATCAAAAAATTTAAAATCAGGGGCATGTCAACAAGACATGCCTCTTTTCAATTTAATTTTTCTCTCTCTGATACATTCACTGATTTTAATCATCCCGCCACAGTGAGACGGCCCTCGCTTCGGCTATAGCAGTAAAGGTTGTCCGATAGCACATCTTCTTCTCTCACCACCGTTCTGTTAGCATCCAAAATAGCATTTTTAACAACCTGTGCCGGGACCTGTCCCTGAGGCATAATATATACTTCGTGGATAGATGAAGGCATGATATATAAATCTTTTCCCAGTATTTCAGCCATATTTTCCAAAACTCCCTCATATAGCACTGCCGCAGCACCTAAAGCGCCTCTTGAATTTCCGATAATATAAAACAGTTATCCAATCCCTGCTATTTTAACCGGCATAATTCTCGGCGTATTTTCTGCGGCAGTCCGATACAGCGCCTCCTCATCCATTTTAAAAGCTTCCGCCATTTGGTTTGTAACAACGGCACTGTTAAATCCTTCATCCTCTATGTCTGCAATCACTCTGTAAATCATTGATAAATCCATGATTTGGCGATGAGGAACCTGAGCCAGCAAATGCTGATTTTTATCTGTATTAACAAGCACATAAATAATATTTTCCTTCGGGTTCTTCAGGCCATAGGCCTCTGTAGTGTTTTTCACATACTCCCTGCCGCCGAGGAACTCGTTAGCTGCACTGGTGATAACTTCCTTCATCGAAGTGCCGGATAGATACTGCTGATAATACTTGTTCAGATAAATAGCAGGGACGACACAGGTTTTCTCCTGACTGTTCAGCATAAGAGCATCCACGGCTCCGTTAACTTTATTCACTTTCTGTACAGAGCAGGTCCACGATTTATACTTTTTAGGCAAATAGTCAGTAATTTGTCTTGCCAGTTCATTCTTAAACTCATCATAATTCATAAATAATTCCTTTCTTTACTTAAAGTTTACATACATCATTACTTCATGACAATAAAAAAACCGCCTCAGGACAAAGGCAGTTTTTCTACTGTGGTTTACTTTCTATAATCGTTGATATTTCCCAGGAAAAAAGATTTTTCATCCATGGCACGCATTGTGGCAAGAATTCCATCCAGATGATCATATTCATGCTGAATCAGTTCTGCCAGATCTCCGTCAAGATAAGTTTCCAGTTTATTCCACTGCAGATCATGGTATTCGACAATGCACGCCTTATATCTTTCTACCTTTACCAGTAAATCAGGAAAAGACATACAGTCATCCATGACTGTTATCTTTTCTTCTGCAGGAAAGCGAAGCACAGGATTAATGAATATCACAGGCTTATCGATGTACATGTACAGAAGTCTTTTCTGAATCCCAATCTGCGGTGCTGCAATCGCTCTCCCACTGCCGTGCACCCGTTTGTACTCCATGAGGGTGTCATGAAGGTCCTCTGTAACCTCTTCGATTTCCTTAAGATTTTCTTTCCGGTATTCTGTACACGTTACATATAGTCTGGGATCACCCAGAAGCAGTATATCCTTAATCATTTGCTTCACCTCTTTCGGTTCCGGTTGTTTCTTGGTTTAACACATTTTATCATATCGTAAAAACACAGGCAACCACTGCCTGGTCAGTCTGAGATCATGTTATTACATGCAAATGATTAAGATTGTAAAGGCAGGTATTCATATACAGCTTCTGCCTGCAAATCTTCGTAAACAAGTTTTAACGTAACCGCAGGACGCAGACCGGCATCATCAAAACTGATATTCCAACTAAGCTTTTCCCGCTCACCTGTAAAATTCCGAATGATCATTTCTTCTGCTTTTTTTTTTGCATTTCCTCTGTCAAAATATAAAAAACCTTCTCCAAACTGACTCTCATCGATGCAGAGTGCAGCGGCAGCGGCAGCTTCATCACAGACCTGTTTCAGCTCTGTTTTTTCTCGAATCAGTTTCACATATTGCAGCTGATATGCTGTCATGGTCATAACCAGCAGCTGCCGTAATAATTAAATTTTTCATAACTCTCTTCCTGTATACTCGCTGGTGACATTGCGGCACACCTTATATTCAAACTGATTATTCCCCTGTCGCAAATTCCAGAATGGTGCTGCAGCAATGACATTATCCACAGTTGTACTGACAGTAAAAGATATCACATTACCCCGAAACACTGGTACTGTATTACCTTCTACAGTTATATCCTCTTCAGTGCATTGAAACAGGGAAGCCAGCTCTTGCTTCAGTTTTTTCTGACTGGTTTGCGAAACACACCCCTCCTGTCTGACATTCTGGCCAAAAACAGATACTGCCTGATCCGCTGCTGTCAGCCGCATATGCAGGACCTGACTGTGGGTAAACTGCACTAAAATTGCCATCAGCACCATGAGACATGCTGCGGCAGTGATTAGATTTTTCATGGTTTCTCACTTTCATATATTTCTATCGTCTTTTCCATCATATTACTTCCCGCACTTCTCAAACTGTTCTCACTACCTGCAATCATAGCAAAAAGAAAACAGCCAAGTACAATGGTGCCGATGATAATGATCAGCTCTTTCATATCACCACAAGCCTCCTTATTCTCCGATTTCCATGGATTCAATACTTTCTACGCCCTGTTCAACCACGCCTTGTGCAGCCTCACGCAAAGATACCTGTCCCTCTCCCAGCACCATGGTGTTAACAATAATTACTCCCAATAAAATCGTTCCAATAATAATAATTAAATTTTTCATAATTCTTTCCTTCCTTCAGAAAACCTCTTCTACCATTTTAAGCGTGTCCATAAAGACCACTACAATGGTGAAATTTAACAGTATTGCAAAGATCGTGGCTGTAGCTGCCATGGTGATGAGCAGACTCTTCTTCTCTGTCCTACTCAGGCCTTTGGTCATGCGCTCTCCTGTCAGAGTCTCCTCAAATGCGGTCATATGCAGTTTCAGTTCTACCGGATTGATCTGGTCCACTTTAGAAAGAATGGCTGCAAAATTCGCCGCGGCCTTTATAGGTACCCGTTCAGTCAGCAGCTGGAATGCATCTTCTCCCTGTCCCAGTCTGTAGGCAGATAGAATATCAGCATATACATTTTTCAACGCCTTACTGCATTCCATCAGCTGTTCCAGAATAAAGTCTCCGGACATTGGCATATCCTGATGAACCATAGCAAGATTTTTCAGCACAATACAGCTGTTAAACAGTTCTCTCTCCATTCTCTCTCCGTTAAGCAGTCTCCATCCGGTCTGAATCCGCCTGCGACCCTCTATCTTTAGCTGCGGAACACTGCGCCTGGTATATGCAGCAAGCCTTCTCATCTTAAAAAGCGGTGTTGTTTTTATTTTCATCTTTCTCCCTTCTCCCTGCTAGATGTCCATCTTTTCTCTTGAAAGAAATACGTTAAGAAGCAGACTGACTGCATACAGCATGCTCATAATGAGAAACCACTGCATCCCCAGAGCTGTACCAAACTGATATCTGATAAATTTTGCAGGAGTAAAACCGAAATAA
>CABSEO010000033.1 GCA_902476665.1 uncultured Emergencia sp. | reverse complement strand
TCATGTTAACCATGGTATACCAGCCTATATCATCCTTATACTCTTTTACCCCTTTGAAGCGGTAAGGTTTATATCCCCGATTATAGGATTTCTCCTGAAGCGGATAAAACTGATAATGCTTAGATTTGGCATAGACTAAAAGAGTATCATGCTTTCTAGAAAAATGTTTTTTGCTGGTACCTCCTGATTTATAAGTCCAGATAATCTCATTTACAAAGTTTTTCTCTCCGAAAATCTCATCCATAATAATTTTAGCATAATGAACAGCATGCCAATCCAGATGAAGCCATATCAGCCCAGTGTCATTCAGCAGATCACGCATCAGAAGCAATCGGACAGTCAGCATCTTCAAATATTCCGAAAGTCCTTTTTCCCACTTGTCACCATAGGCCATATGTTTGATACTTTCATCTCCAGCTTTCAGTACTGCATCATAGTTGGATTTTGAAAAGAACGGGGGATCAAGATATATAAGCTGTATCTTTCCTTTCATCTTCCCGTCTTCCAAAAGGGTCTTCATCAGAGCTTTATTATCGCCGTAACAGATAAAATTATCAGTTTCCTTCTTTTTTTGCAGAATCTCTTCTGTCAGAATCAGCGAACCTCCTCTGGCGTTTTTGTACTGTCTTTCGCTTGCCTGTACGATCTTTGCAAATTCTTTGATTAGACTCATTTTTCTTCCCTTTTCCACTGACAAGAACACCGATTAGATCTTCTCTTCCCGCTTTTTTCAAAGCATTTATAACAATGTCTCTGTTTTCCGGTTTATGATAATGAATCAGCGCCCTCTGCATCTTTTTATCTTCCAGTTTTTTCGCCACATAAACAGGCTTCATCGTAAACGGATCCATTTCTGTGTAATACATACAGGTTGAAAGCGTAGCAGGGGTAGGATAGAAATCCTGTACCTGATCTGGAACAAATCCATACTCTTTCAGAAACAAAGCCAGCTCCACAGCATCCTCAAGAGTGCTTCCCGGATGAGAGCTGATCAGATATGGAATCAGGTACTGTTTCATGCCCAGTTGCCGGTTTATCTGTTTATACCTCTCAGCAAACCGGATAAACACTTTTGCGGAAGGTTTTCTCATGTAATAAAGCACCCTGTCCGAAATGTGTTCCGGTGCAACCTTTAATGTGCCACTGACATGATATTTGCAAAGTTCTCTAAGGAAGGTGCTGTCCTTATCTGCCATAACATAATCGTAACGAATACCTGAGCGAATAAATACTTTTTTCACACCTTCCACGCTGCGCACTGCCCGCAGCACATCCAAATAATCACTATGATCCACATCCATATTTTTGCATGGTGCAGGATACAGACAGTCCCTGTCTTTACATACACCGCTTTTCAGCTGTTTTCTGCAGGCAGGCGCCCGGAAATTAGCTGTAGGTCCGCCTACATCATGAATATATCCCTTAAAATTCTCCTTTTTTGTCATAGCCTCTGCTTCTCTCACCAGAGACTCTTTACTTCGGCTTCGCACCTGTCTTCCCTGATGATAAGTCAATGCACAGAAGCTGCATCCTCCAAAGCATCCTCTTGAAGAGACAAGACTGAACTCAATCTCAGAAAATGCAGGAATTCCCCCGGCCTCATCATAGACCGGATGCCACTGATTCTCATATGGCAGTTCATAAATATCATCAAGTTCCTGTCGTGTCAGTGGCGGCTGTGGCTGATTCTGGATCACATAAAGAGTTTCTTCATATTTTTCAATAAGACGTTTTCCATTAATGTCATCATTGCTGCGATAAGCGGTAACAAAACTTCTGCAGTAAGCCTCCTTATCTTCTGCAATTTGTTTAAAATCCGGCAATACTGCTGTATATTCATCCATTTCAAAAGTTCTTGCTTTGTAGCAGGTGCCCCTTATCCAGGTGATATCGCGAATGTCAATACCTGCCTCCAGCGCTTCTGCAATCTCTACAATCGCCCGCTCCCCCATACCGTAAATCAGCAGATCTGCCTTAGAATCCAGCAGAATGGATCTGCGAACCTTGTCACTCCAGTAGTCATAATGCCCAAGTCGCCTCAAACTGGCCTCTATTCCGCCAATAATAACAGGCACATCTTTATAAGCTTCTCTTGCTCTATTGCTGTATACAATTACGGCTCGATCCGGTCTTCTGCCAGGTTTCCCTCCCGGAGAGTATTCGTCAGTCCTACGTCTCCGCTTAAAAACAGAGTAATGATTCACCATGGAATCAACTACACCACTATTGATCAGAAAACCCAGACGCGGTTTTCCGAATTGTTTAAAATCATTTGCACTTCGATAATCAGGCTGGGGAAGTACAGCCACCTTATAACCTCTGCTCTCCAGAACACGCCCTATGATAGCTGTTCCAAAAGAATGATGATCCACATAGGCGTCCCCCGTCACCAGAACAAAATCAACCTGTTCCCAGCCTCTTTCTTCCATTTCATTTCTTGTAATCGGTAAAAACATTGTTTCTTTACTGTCAATCCTCCATTAAAATGATGCGGTACAGATTTCCTTCAGCTATCAGATTGCCAACAGAATTGACATCCTCAGCTGATAATAATTTAATCTTCCCTTCGGCAAAGCGACTCAGTACCTCCTGATAATCTTCCTTAACAAACAGGCTGAACTGTTCTTCTTTCCATTTCAATGTCACTGCTTTTTCAGGAATACCAAGTTCTGTAGACTCGGCTGCTCCATCGGAGAAAAATCTCTTCAGCATAGTTTCGGCCGCAAGGGCACAGTTTTCCTCTGAAGAAGCGATCACAGTCTCGTCAAGTCTGTCTATGGAACGACCGATCACTTTTCCGCCCTGTTCTTCCGCAGCAGTCTTTACAGGCTCAAGAATATCTTTACCTGCCGCAGCAATAAGTCCTGTCCCTTCGGCATACCAGTCTGCTGCAAGTTGCTGTACCTGTGCAGAACTGCTCTTTTTCTCGCCGCAAAAAAACCGCAAGGACACCGTATGTCCCCATTCTACAGCTGCCGCATTGCATCCCTGAACAAATCCGAATCCATAATCTCTGTCCATCTCAGACTCACCCAGAAAACCGATATCCTCGTATCCTTCTGTAACTGCAGCATAACCTGCAAGATAACCTGCAGCGACAGAATCGCATCTGACATCAGAAACATGATTTCCACCGTTTCCATTAATTGAAATAAATGTCAGATCCGGAAAGCTTTCTGCTGCCTTTTCAAAGATTGCTGCTGTATCACTGCCCCAGCCCACCACAACGGTGGCTCCGGCATCAGAAGCTGCTGTTACAGTCTCGACACCTGCAGCTTCTGTCTTGTCTGCCGGTTCATAATACTTGTAGGTTTTGCTGTTTTCTTCAGCAAACTTTCTGATTCCTTCCCAGGTATCCTCAATTTGCGCACCATCATCAATAGATTCTTCTGATGACGGTGTGATCATAGCAATTTCATAGGTATATTCTTTTGCTGTCTGCTTTTCTTCCCCACAGGCAGATAGTCCTGCTGTCAGAATAATGCACAGAAACAGTGCAAATCCTCTCTTCATTTTTTTCCTCCAGTATAGTTGTCGATTACAGTATACCATGGGGTTCTGAAGCAGAGAAAGACTTTTTTTCTCCAGCCACAATAATCTGTACTGTCTTTTCCAAACAGATCACTTCTATGGCAAGGCTTCAGTCCTTTGGGAAAATTTTTCGCACTTCCTCAATAAGATTTGCTGTAATTCTTGCGGTTAATCCCCATATTATTCTGCCATCAATATCATAAACAGGTATTTCCCAGATTCCCGTTCTCCACCGATAGTCCTTTCCAATTCCCAGCTTATCGTAAGGGAAATCATCGTCAATCTTCGCACGAACCTCTTCTCTGAAAACCTGCGGAAAATGTTCTTCTAAATCCGCTATCCTGACCAGAAAAATCTCGTCTACCTCGTTCAGTGACAAATCAGCATTCAGATAATCCTCATATCGGATGATTCCAAGGTAAGTATACAAAGTATAATTTGCATAGCCGTAAAGAATATTACCTGCCCCAATCAGTTCAATTTTTTCAGATGAAATGCCTATTTCTTCAAAAGTTTCTCTAAGTGCCGTACAGCAAGGGTCTTCCTCTGTCTCCACATGTCCCCCGGGAAAACAGACTTCACCCGGCTGAGAGGCCATATGCTTTGCTCTCACTTCATAGAGAACAAAGAGTTCTCCATTCTTTTCCACCAGTGGTATCAGTACAGAAAAATAGTAATGATTCCCAATGGCAGCCGGCTTTTTCCCTTTAAAAGCTTTCCTGAAATGATCAAGTGTCAGTTTCATAGAACGAAATTCTCCCTTCGAGAAAAAAATAAGGGCGGTTTATCCGCCCTTTGGTTTTGTAAATTAGTTCAGAACTTCGTATTCTGAGAAATCTACGCCGATCATTTCTTCCTTTTCGGCGCTCAGGCTTACAACAAAATCCATACCGTAGTTCTTGGAAATAGTCTTCAGTCTGGTTAAGAATTCCGGAATATCTCCCAGAGAGAAATCTGCATGCTTCAGAATGCTGTCAATGAAAATAGTTTCAATATCGTGGTCTGAGCTGATAATACCGTAGATGAAACCTATGTATTCATCACTGTTGGTAATATGTTCATATTCTTCCATGCACACAACTCTGATTCTATATTTCAAATCGTACATCAGTCTTGCATTCTTATTGATAAAGATGATGCTGCCGTTGCTGTTCTCAATCTGTTCATTGGCAAGATCGATCATCTGTTTAGTCTTGCCTGTTCCTTTATGTCCGACTAATAATTTAACCATTATTATTGTCCTCCCGTTCGTTCTTATATTATGCTGAGAAGAATCGGCAGAGCCGAATTTCTTATTAGTGTTATTATACACTAACCGTAAGTGACATTCAATGGTTTTTTAACTATCTGCCGGAAAAATCCGCACAAGGTTAAAATAACGTCACGGCTATCAGCATGCAGGAACCGGAACGGTTAAACCAGTCCGATATATGGAGCTACAGAGATAATCAATGCGGCAACAAGCAGAATCGGAACCAGAATCTTCGCCCATTGCTTTAAGAAAATATTGTAAGGTACACCGGACATCTCGCAGATACCCATATTTGTGGATTCCGGATAGTGACCGCAGATAAAATTCACACCGCAGGTGAAGGTGGACAGCAGCACTATCTGACCGCCAAGAGAACCGGCTGAAGAACCGGCGAACAGTGCAAAAGCAAGTGCTCCGAAAATCGGCATAGTAATCCCTGCCACACCACTGGTGGACTGCAGGAAGATACCGATCAGCAGATAAACAGCAATCGCAGCAATGACAAACGCCCACAGCGGCACACCAGACAGGATCTTCTGAATCCAATAGATAAAAGTGATACTCATACCTTCTTCGCTGGAACCCATAAAAATGGAAATTCCTCTAGATGCAGCCAGTACCAGTACAACTCCTACCAGATCTTTGGCTCCATCCGCAAATACAGAAATAAATTTCTTTTCACCCATTCTGTTAATCACGGCAACCACAACTGAGCCAATCAGCCAAACACAGGAGAATTCATTAAAGTACCACCAGCCAAACTCGCAGAATTTATCAGCACCTAAGAAGTTACCTAAAAAGGTTCCCTGAATTTTGTACTGCAGCGCATTAATGATGTCAAAAGCCGTACCGTCTCCAACAGGAATTGCATCCCATGGAACATAACCGAAAATGCAGATAATAATCATGATGGCAAAAACTGCTAAAGAAGCTTTTCTTCTTCCTGTCAGCTCAACTGTACCGGATTCCACCTCAGTCAGTGAGGACTGCAGCTGCAGTCCTGCAACACAGGATGCTTCAGGATTTTTCTTTACCTTTGCGGCATATCTGAGCACCTGTGCAATCCCCAGAGAAAGCAGTACTACAAAGAGAATCAGTCTCAGTAGGATACCGGAACCCAGGGACAGGTCATCATTTCCGATTGCAGCGACAGCAGCGCCGATGGAGTACGGATTTACAACACTGGCCATATTTCCCACTGTAGCGCCAATCAGAATAACCATCATACCTGTTACAGCATCATAGCCTGCAGAAACAAATAACGGGATGATAACAATGGCATAAGCCGGAAGTTCTTCCCAGGCTCCATAAACAGTTCCCATCAGGGCAAACACAAACATGAGCATAATAATCAGCGTGTTGCCCTTAAACTTTCTGACCATGGCGCCGATCCCCGCATCAAGAGCGCCGGAATGATTCAGCACCGCCAGGAATCCGCCTGAAATCAAAATGGTAATTGCAATATCTGCGGCAGAAATAAATCCTTCAATGGGCGCAAGGAAAAAATCCCAAAGTCCAATAGGATTTGTTCCTGCGTTTTCAATGATATTGCCGTCTGCATCAAATGCAGCGTTAAAATGAATAACTCTTTCGCCTGCTTCTTCCACCACGACAGAAGTAGGAATAAACCAAGTCATAATTCCGACTACTGCCAGAAAGATCATTACGATGGTTAAAGCAGAGGGCATCTGAAACCCTTTTTTCTCCTTCATGTTAAAGTCCTCCTCAATTTTTCTATTATTTGGCAAGCTGGTAAACAGCCTCCACCATAATCTCCAGCCAGATTTTCAAATGTCTCAGCTCAAGACATTCATTGGCCTGATGCATGGTATCTTCCTGATCAGGGAGCAGACAGCCAAATGCCACACAGTTTTTCATGGTACGAGAATAGGTTGCTCCGCCAGAAGACATAGGCTGACTGGTCTCATCTCCCGTCACCTTCCTGTAAGCCCCCATCAAAGTGGTCACAAGTTCTGAGTCTTTCGGCACATACAGCGGATTTTCTCTGGAGACTGCCGCAAACTCAAACCCACTGCCGGCAATCCTGTCTATGATCTGATTTTCTTTCTCAGAAACCGGTACACTGACAGGAATTCTGCAGTCACAGCACATCACCAGCTTTCCGTCCTTTTCCCCTATCTGGCCCACATTGAGAGTCAGCGGACCGGAATCTTCATCAAACGCTTCAATGCCCAGCTTTTCTCCAAAGAGAGTAGTTCCAAAACTATTTCTATAAAAATCCACAATGCTTTTCAATTCCCCTGAAACAGGCAATTCTGCCAGCAGTTCCATCAGATAGCTGACTGCATTTCTGCCTTTTTCCAGATGAGCCGCATGGGCACCTACACCTGTAGTTCTGAGAAGCAGCTTGTCCTCTGATACTTCATAGCTGTACATTTCCGGATTCTCACTTGCTTCAACTGCTTTTTGCACCGCCTGCTCCATATCTTTAGGCAAAACAGCACTGGCAGAAGAAGGAACAGAATTGAAAGCGCTGCCTCCTTCGATAGCCACAGACTCTGATAAAATTTTTGTCAGAGTAAACTGCAGCATGCCTTTTTCTGCATATGTCACAGGAAATTCCGCATCAGGGGAAAACGCGACTGTAGGCAATTCCGGCTTCACCTGATTCAGATAATAATCCATACATTTCCAGTCAGTTTCTTCATTAGTTCCCAATATCATGCGAACTCTGCGCTTCAACGGAAGTCCTGAATCTTTCAGAATCTTCATCGCATACAGACAGGCAGCCAGGGGTCCTTTGTCATCCAGTGTTCCTCGTCCAAAGATTTTTCCCTCATGAATCATTCCGCCCCAGGGATCAAAATCCCATCCATCTCCTGCCGGCACTACATCGACGTGGCCAAGAATTCCCAAAATTTCTTCACCTTCGCCGAATTCAATATGTCCGGCATAATTGTCAAAATTCTCAGTCCTAAACCCCATAGACTCTCCCATATCCAGGATAGTCTCAAGTGCCTCTGCAGGACCTTTTCCGAAAGGAGCGCCTTCTTCAGGCTCACTCTCAACGCTATTGATCCTGCAAAGTGTGGCGATGTCTCTTGATAAAGGTTCCATCGCTTCTTCAATTGCTTTTTTAAAATCCATACAATCCTCTTTCTTTTACCCAAAAACTGAACCAAAAATATAATAATACCCAGTTATTTTATTCGCTGAAAATCAAAAAAGCAAGTCCATTTTCAAAAAAAACCGAAAATAGAGTTTTTCTCCGTTTTCGGTTTGGATAGATTTTTATACTTTTTCACGAGAAAGTCTAAGCTGGCCGCAGGCTGCATCAATGTCTGCACCAAGTTCACGCCGCACAGTAGCAGCAATACCACTTTTCTCCAGAAGCTGCTGAAATTCCAGTGCTCTGGCTCTGCTGACTGTGTCAAATCCGGATTCTGCCACTTTATTTAGAGGAATCAGATTGACATGACAAAGCATGCCCTTAAGAAGCTTTTTCAGTGTGACAGCATCTGAATCGCTGTCGTTGACTCCGTTTACCAGCGTGTATTCAAAGGTGATACGACGTCCGGTTTTGTTGGTATAATCTCTGCAGGCCTCAATCAACACATCCAGCGGATAACGCCTGTTGATCGGCATCATGGAATTTCTGATCTCATCTGTTGCTCCATGCAGGGATACGGCAAGATTCGCCTGGGGAAAATCCTCCCCAAAACGCTCTATCATAGGAACAATCCCGCAGGTAGATACCGTAATATTTCTCATACCGATATTCAGCCCGTTTTTATCATTGACGATCTGGAGAAAGGATGACAGATTCTCATAATTATCAAAGGGCTCCCCAGTACCCATAACCACAATATGTCCAATCTTTTCTCCGGTGTCAGCTTCTGCTGCCATCAGCTGAGACAGAATCTCTCCCGCAGTCAGATTTCTGGCCAGGCCCTTTCTTGTGGATGCACAGAAACTGCATCCCATTCTGCAGCCTGCCTGAGAGGACACACAGATGGAATTGCCGTATTTGTATTTCATAAACACACTTTCTATTGTATTTTCATCTGCAAGACGAAACAGATATTTCCTGGTGCCATCCGATTTTGATTTTTGAATCTCCAGGGGTTTCAATGTTCCAATATAAGCTTTTTCTGAGAGCTTCTCACGAAATGTCTGGGGAAGATTTGTCATAAGATCAAAAGTTTCTATTCCTTTGTAAATCCATTGAAATATTTGTTTTCCCCGAAATGCAGGCTGTCCCATGGATGAAACCAGTTCTTCCATTTCCTGCAGTGTTAAATCTTTTAAATTAATCATGATTCTTCATCCTTATTCTGATACTTACTATAACGCTTCAAATTTCGCTGCACCTTTAGTTGTAAGATAACGGTTCAGCATGAACGATGCGGCGGCAAAAATACCGCATACAATCAGCGTATAATGGTCTGCCTTAAGCACGTCAGACAGCAGGAAAATATATAACAACACCGGCAAAGCAATTGTAGCCATAGCAATCAGCACAGAAAAAATCGGTGCTGCCCCCTGCTTAATCGCGTGAATCTCACTAATCCAGTCAAATTTAGGATATGATAAATTCAGAGCAATTCCCAAATACGCATTAAACACAACCACAATAAACGGCAAAACCATAAGGAGTACTCTGCTCAGAAGGTTCATATCATAAGTAACTTCCAGAAGAATGACGGAAATCAGCACAAAAGGAAGGCTGGCTGCTATATGCACGTTTGCTTTGGCAAAAATTACATCTCTAGCTGTGACAGGAAGAGATTTGCTGATCCACAAAGTCTTTGCCTCAATAGAAATCATCGGAGATGAAATATTTATCAGAGAGGCCATCATACCTAAAACCGCACATAATCCTGCACCTGTAATGCTGGTATCATTCATATTCGACTGCAGCATGAAAAGGATCGGCTCCACCTCCTTCTCATTGATAATCAGATACACAGATGCTACCAGCATAAATAAAAGACCAATTCCGCAGTTGAACATGTACATGGGGTTGCCCGTAAAATGAAGCATATCCTTTTTAAAAAGTGCCTGTTTTACACCGGACACTTTCAGGTTACGTTCCCTATATACAGCTTTCCTTCCACCTTTTTCGGCAGTTGCGATTCTGATGAAAGTTCGCGACAGGATAAAATACACAAGCGCAAAAGGAATCAGGCAAAAGGCCAGAAACAGGAGAAAGGAGAACAGATCTCCCTCAGCACAGGCCTTTCCCATGGAATAAAAAGGCGGAAGCACTTTTCTTACCGCCTCTCCGACAGCTGCTCCGTTTTCAATCAGCTTATTTAGATAATCCTGCATTCTAAAGCAGATGTACATATATCCCAGAAATAACGCCAGAGTGAAAGCTGTAATGACAGCGCTGCTTTTTCCTGTCCTTGCACCTATCAGTGCGATAATCCAACCAAAGACAGAGGATATTGCCAATACCAGAAATGGCATTAACAGAAACGTCAGCAGGAATATAAGCAGTCCAATAACATTTATTTTTCCCTGAAACACATAAACACCCAGTCCCGGTCCCATAACCAAAACCTCGTACAGGTAGTTGAGCAGCACTATGGACAAAAGTCTGGAAAGAAGAATACTTCTGACAGGCACAGGCATAGAAAGCAGAAAATCATTATCTTTCGCAGAGAAAATCTGCTGCTGTGTCACAAATACACTTCCCACAATACAGAAAATAAAGACAAAAAGTCCCATGACACTGAAATAGAGCCATTCCATTCCGATTGCTGTGAATGCAGTGTACAGAGAGTCAAAAAGCTTGGTGAATAATCCGCCGAATACAATGATGATATATGCAATTAAAACCGCAGACAGGATCATCTTGCCCTTGCTGCTTTTCTTTTTGTCTCGTACCAGAAATCCTGATAAAATAGATTTCATCCGAATACTCACTAAGGTTTTCAGCATATTACGCCTCCAGTTCCAGAAACACATCTTCCAGGGAGGTATTTCCTTTTA
>CABSEO010000032.1 GCA_902476665.1 uncultured Emergencia sp. | reverse complement strand
CTTTCCTGCTGTCAGTGTGGACCTCTGATCCAGATAGCCTGTAGTAATATGATTGCACCAGCTCACTTTCCCCGCATCAGGCATCAGTTTTCCGGTAATAATATTCAAAAAAGTGGTTTTACCCTCGCCGTTAGCACCGACCAGTCCCACATGTTCTCCTTTGTTCAGTTTAAAAGAAGCATCTTCCAGAATCTGCCTTCCGCCAAAATCATGAGATACTTTCTCTACTGTCAGAATACTCATAAATTCCCTCCCAATTACTTGTCAGTCTCTAAAGTTTATCATTTTTCCTGTGTGACTGCAAGTAAATGTTACGTACATAAAGCTGGCATGCAAAGGAGTTACAGACATTCCAGAGAATTCCTCTGGGATCGGTTTTTGTAGGGGTCTTCGGCATGGCCGTACAGTGAAAGGCATGTTCCACAGCACTTTCCACCAGCATGCAGAATTCATTATAGGCCTCATTGGCCTCACTGGTTCTGATAGCCAGCCGTATCAGTCTGGAAATCTCCTGGATGGTATAAACCGGCTTTAAAATGGCAATCACAAATAGAGAGGCCACTGCTGTCTTGTCATATTTCTTGTTGACAGGAGCCGGTATAAACTTCTGTTTCACATAATTGTTGACCATGGTTTTGGTCATGATTTTCTTGCCGTCAACAGTCAGATAATCCCCGAGCCAGTCATCCAGCAGAGAAAGCACCTGCTCCAGATACAGATCAATAGAAGGCAGCTCCTCCCATCTTGGCAGTTTGAATTGTTCCAGTCCCTTGGTTTTCACCGTATTCTTTCCTTTCATCGGGACAGAAAAAAGTTACCTTTCTTTCTGTCTCTATAATAGAAAAAGAATACCATAGTGAAAAGTCATTGTCAACCGTTGACAAAGTGGTAATAATAAGGTAACATAGTATTAATAACTAGATAATATTCTGCAGTCGGGCTGTATCTAAACTGCCGCTCGCAAATATCACTGCCAGGAGTTATGATCATGTAAACAGATATAAGGAGATTCGAAAGTGAAAAAGATTAACTCGCTGAAACAGCGATTCGACGCTGTATTTCATGAAAACCTGAGAGATATGATGAACTATGCCGCAAAGGAGTACCGAGGCGATACAGCTTTCATCATCAAGCATAAAGAAAAAAAAGAAGTTTCCTATCAGTATGTAAGTTTTGAAGAGTTCCGCAATGATGTCAACTATTTCGGCACGGCCATGCTAAAGAGAAAATGGCAGGGAAAAAGAATTGCCATCATTGGAAAAAACCGGTATGAATGGGTGCTGGGATACTTCGCATCTCAGTGTGGTCTGGGAATCTGTGTGCCGCTGGACAGAGGCCTTCCTTATGAAGAGGTGGAATCTTCTCTGGAGCGAAGCTATGCCGATGTGCTGATTTTTGATCCGGAGCAGCTTCCAATTGTTGAGGAGCTGAAAACCCGCAGCACTACCAAAGTGACTGAATATGTCTGCATGGACAGAAAGGAAGGCTATGACAGCATCCCTGAACTGATCGAGGAAGGCCGCAAAGCTATGGCGGAAGGTTTTACAGATTATCTTTCTCTGCCAATTGACCCTATGACGACCTCCCTGATTCTCTTCACATCAGGAACCACCTCTATATCCAAGGCAGTGCAGCTTTGTCAGCATAACCTGACTTCAAATGTCTATGCAATGATGATCTCCGAAGATCTGCGTCACGGCGATGTGAGCATGGCTTTTCTGCCATATCATCACACCTTCGGCGCTATTGCCCAGCTTGACATGATCGCCTGCGGTATTGTAACCACCTACTGTGACGGTCTCAAATATCTGCAGAAAAATATCGTAGAATATAAGGTAACCATCTTTGTCTGTGTTCCTCTTCTGGTAGAGTCTATCTATAAGAAAATCATGGCTACCGTCAAAAAGCAGGGACTGGAAAAGAAGGTTAACTTTGGTCTGAAGTTGTCCAAGGCGTTGCTGAAAATCGGCATTGACGTTCGCCGCAAACTATTCAAGCAGATTCTTGATCAGCTTGGCGGTGAAATCCGCTTTGTTATCAGCGGGGCTGCCGCAATCGATCCGGAAGCACTGGAAGGATTTATCAACTTCGGAATCATGGCCGTACAGGGCTACGGTATGACAGAAGCCGCTCCTGTGCTCGCTGCAGAAAGCAGCTGGGAACGGAAAACAGGTTCTATTGGTAAAGCCATGCCGGGAGTGGAACTGCAGATCTTTGAACCAAATGAAGAAGGCATCGGTGAACTCATCGGTCGCGGTCCTAACATTATGCTGGGGTACTACGAAAATCAGGAGGAAACCGATAAAGTCCTGGTTGATGGCTGGCTCCACACAGGAGATCTGGCCTCAGTAGATGAAGATGGATATATTTTCCTCCACGGCCGTAAGAAAAACGTAATTGTTTTAAAAAACGGCAAGAACGTATATCCAGAGGAACTGGAAATCCTCATCGCCAACCTGCCGTATGTTGAAGAAAATATGGTATTCGGTCAGCCTCGCCATGAAGACAGTGACGAACGGGATCTGGCTCTGTGCGCAAAAATTGTTTATAATAAAGAATACATGAAAGAATCTTACGGTACAGATGAGCCGGAAGAAATTGACAGAATTATCAAGAAGGACATCGATGGCATCAATAAGGAGCTGCCTGTCTACAAACAGATGCTCCGCGTAATTACCACAGATCAGCCGATGATCAAAACCACCACCGGCAAAGTGAAAAGATTTGAGGAAGTAAAGCGAATCTAATAATTATTGATAAAATACAAGAAGGCCGCTGCAGACATGCAGCGGCCTTCCTCTTGAAAAACAGCACTCTGATATTCCGATAAAAAGCTAACTCTGACAGCTGTAATTATATTCTCAGATATAACTGAATTTAACCCTAAATGAGCCAATCATGCTCAGCTTAATAACGCAGCATTTTAATATACTGCCTGTCTTTTCTAGACCTGCCGCCCACCTCCATCAGGCAGGCCTTTCCTTTTCCTCTCAGGGTGATTTTATCTCCTTCCTTAAGCCCAAAATCAGCTTTGCATACCTCTACATGATTGACATAAACCAGACCTCTCCCCACAGCTTCGGCAGCTTTTCCTCTCGACAGACCGAAAGCTGAAGCCACAACACTGTCAAGACGCAAAGAAGCCACCGTATCTGTAATTTCTTTTCCGGTCTGTTCCGGTACGATAAGTTCAGAAAGATTATGACTGCTCAGCGACAGGTTCGTTCTTCCCGCTTTTCCGTAACTTGTCAGAATAAAATCGGCAATATCGGTTAGAACAATGATATCTGCACCATCGTCTCTCACCAGAATATCTCCGATCAGTTCTCTTTTTAACCCCAGACCCATAAGAGAGCCTAAATAGTCTCTGTGAGTCAGGGCTCTGCTGCCTTGGGGTCTTACAGCCCGAACTACAGTCAGAAGCTTTTGCTCATCAAGGTGTGCATAATCCGGCAGGTTTACCAGAATCACCCGCTCTGCATCCTCATAGCCGCCGTAAAATATAGTTCTGGTAACAGGCAGTATTTCCGGTTCCCTATCATAAACAGGGATTCCGTTCTGCCTGCAGTACTGACGGGCAAGGGACTGCTGATGAGGATCCAGAAATCCTGTATTGGTCACAATATATTTATTCTCACACTGAGAAATTTTATCAGCAATCTGTCCCAGAAAAAAAGTATCTTCTTTCATCTTCTCTCCTCTGCATTTCTTGCAATTAGATATTCCTCCGCTCAGCCACTCTACGGCTGAACCCGTTCTCTGTCGAATACTTCTGATATTTTACCATAGGGCAGTATTTTTGTGAAGCACTTCAATATATTATTTTTTTAATCAAAATATTAATTTTTTTAATTATAACATTGACTTTTTTGATTATCCGATATAATATTTTGTACTATAGAAAACAAAAGGAGGACCATACAGTGAGAAAAGTGATCAGCCGCTGCCCGGTTTGCGATAATCAGCTGAAAGTAACCCGTTTAAAATGCAGCCAATGCGATACTGTTATCGAAAATGATTTTGCTCTGAGCAGATTCGATTACCTGACAGATGAAGAACTTCACTTTACAGAAACATTTATCCGCTGCCGCGGCAATATTAAAGAAGTAGAAAAAGAGCTGGGAATCTCCTACCCCACCGTCCGCGCCAGACTGGACGGCGTAATCAAAGCGCTGGGCTATGATGACAGTCAGCCTTTTCAAGACGAAGAAGCTCTGCGCCAGGAGAACATCTTGCGAGATCTGGAAACAGGCAGAATTACTGCCGATGAAGCTTTGCAACTGCTAAAATAAAGGAGGAAACTAACGTGGATGAAAAAATGAGAATTTTAAAAATGATAGAAGACGGAACGATTACCGCAGAAGAAGCTGCAAAGCTTCTGGATGCTCTGGGAGCAGACATGCCAGCTGCACAGTCACCTTCTTCCTGTGAAAACTATGACAGAGAAATGCTGTACATTCTGGTAGACAGCAAAACCGGAGGAGAGAAGGTTGACATCAAATTTCCCATCGGCGCCATCAAAAAAATTCTGAAAATCACCGGTAAACTGCCTATCCCTGAAGAAAAGCTGCATGGTTTTGATCTGAAGGCCATGATGGATGTTGTCAGTGACTGTCTTGACAGTCAGCTCAGAGGTGATTTAGTAGACATTTCCGGCAGTGACGGTACAACTGTAAAAATTTTTGTAAAATAAAGGAGGTTTTTATGAAACTGCGTATCCGCAGTCAAAAGAACGGCCCGACCTTCACCCTTCTCCTCCCTTACGGTCTGGCAGGCGCAGCTCTGACTCTGACACCCAATACTGCTTTCCGCCGGGCTGCAGCGGAGATTCCGCCACCTTATGATGTGCTTGTGAACAAAAAGACCATCCGGCTGTTTTACGAAACCTTCAAAGACATCCACAAATCCTGGAAAGGTCTTGAAATTTTACGGGTAGAAACAGAAGACGGACTCTTTATATCCTTTACTTTGTGAGTCTTTTCTCCAAAGAACAGCAGAAAAAAATTGCTGATGAGAAAAAAACACTTGCCAAAGGCAGGAAAACGTGATATATTCATTTCACACACCAAATATACTCACACAACCTATATAAAAGGGAGTAGCTGGCGGCTGTTGCCGCAGTAATATGCGTCAGTACAATTACGGAGGTAATTCGCATTTACTTGAAATAGCGAGACTTTTAGGGTAGATAGTTTCTACTTTAGAAGTCTCTTTTTTATTATCCCGGCAGAATCCGGGCATACTGAAAATTAGAAAGCACAGGAGGTCTACTTATGTACTACAACAAGGATGTTCAAGAGGTTTTGAAAGAATTTTCCACAGGCCCTGAGGGGCTCAGTGATGAAGCAGTTCTGAAAAGCCGCGAAACCTATGGAGAAAACAAACTTTATGAGAAAAAGAAAAAAAGCGTGTTCCGTATTTTTCTGGAACAGTTCAAAGATCTGCTGGTCATCATTCTGATCATTGCAGCTATCATTTCTATGTCCACCGGCAATGTGGAGAGTACCGTGGTTATCATTGCAGTCCTGATTCTGAATGCGATTCTGGGCACTGTCCAGTATGTCAAAGCCGAAAAATCATTAGAGAGTCTGAAAAACCTCTCTTCGCCGACAGCAAAAGTAATCAGAAACGGATGTCCACAGGAAATCGATGCAGCTGAACTTGTCTGCGGCGATATCGTCAGACTGGAAGCCGGGGATGTAGTTCCCGGAGACGGCCGAATTATCGAAAGTTATTCTCTTAAAGTCAACGAAAGCTCTCTGACTGGTGAATCTGAAGGTGTTGAAAAAACACAGCAGGTCATTGAAGGAGGAACTGTCGCTCTAGGAGATCAGATCAACATGGTCTTTTCCGGCTCGCTCGTCACTTACGGAAGAGGTCTTGCAGTAATCACCGGCGTAGGAGCAGGTACTGAGCTGGGAAAAATTGCAGACCTGATGAACAACACTGCTGAACGTAAAACACCACTGCAGATCACCATGGATCAGTTCAGTAAAAACCTGTCTATCGGTATTCTGATTATCTGCGCTGCTATTCTGGCACTGAACGTATACCGCGGCATGCCTTTTACAGATTCTCTGCTCTTTGCAGTAGCGCTGGCTGTTGCAGCAATTCCGGAAGCGCTGTCTTCCATTATCACGATTTCTCTGGCCATCGGAACTTCCCGCATGGCAGACCAGAATGCAATCATCAAGCAGCTCAATGCGGTAGAAGGTCTGGGCTGTGTATCTATCATCTGTTCTGATAAAACAGGTACCCTTACCCAGAACAAGATGACTGTGGAACAGCTTTCTGTTTCCGAAGAAAATAAGGCTGCAATGCTGCAGGCTTCTATTCTGTGCAATGATACCGCTATTGTAGACGGTACCACTGCCGGAGATCCGACAGAAACTGCTTTTGTTGATTACTATATGAATCACTTTAACGATTACGAGCAGGTGAAGGCTTCACTTCCCCGTCTGTCCGAGCTCCCTTTTGACTCTGACAGAAAGCTGATGAGCACTCTTCACAAAATTAACGGCAGCTATGTCATGTATACTAAAGGTGCACTGGATGTAATTCTGCAGAGAACTGCCAACCTCTCTGAAAGTGAAAAAGAAGAGATTCGCAGGACTAACCTGGAACTTTCTGCTCAGGGACTCCGTGTTCTGGCATTTGCACGCAGATGTTTCGATACTCAAAAGGAACTTACCTTTGAAGATGAAGATCAGCTGGAATATCTGGGACTGATGGCAGAAATGGATCCTCCTAGAGAAGAGTCCGCGCAGGCCGTAGCCGACTGTAAAGCCGCTGGTATCAAGGCGATTATGATCACCGGTGACCACAAAATTACGGCTTCAGCCATAGCAAAACGTATCGGTATTATGGAAGAAGGCGACATTGCCGTAACAGGTACTGAACTTGATGCCATGAGCGATGAAGAGTTAAAGGAAAAAATTGCTCATATCAGTGTTTATGCCCGTGTCAGTCCGGATAACAAAATCAGAATCGTTCAGGCATGGCAGGATTTAGGTCACATCGTTGCTATGACAGGTGACGGCGTCAACGACGCTCCTGCGCTGAAAAGTGCAGATGTAGGCGTTGCTATGGGTATCACAGGAACCGAGGTTGCAAAAGACTCTGCTTCCATGATTCTTACTGACGATAACTTTGCCACTATCATTAAGTCAGTGCTCAACGGCAGAAATATTTATGCCAACATCAAAAATGCCATCACATTCCTGCTGTCAGGCAACACCGCAGGTATTCTGGCCGTATTATATGCTTCACTTATGGCACTGCCGACACCATTTACAGCTGTGCAGCTTTTGTTCATCAACCTGATCACAGACAGTCTGCCTGCACTGGCAATCAGTATGGAACCGTCCAATCCTGAGCTCATTCACGATAAACCCCGTTCCAGAAATGAATCTGTGCTGACTCGTGAAACACTGCTGCAGATTGGCGGCCAGGGAATTCTCATCGGTATCGCCACCATGACTGCATTTTATATCGGCCTGGAAACGAGTGCCGCTACAGCTTCCACCATGGCCTTCGCAACTCTGTGCTTTGCAAGACTCTGGCATGGATTTAACTCTCGCGGCAGACAATCCATTTTCAAGCTGGGTCTGACTACAAATATCTACACCATAGGAGCTTTCCTGCTGGGTGCCGCTCTGCTCTTCTCAATCCTGCTGCTGCCGTTCTTTGCAACAGCCTTTGGTATTGCAGCACTTACCGGTGCTCAGATCGGATGGATCTGCCTGCTGGCTTTTGCTCCGACCCTGATCATTCAGATCTGGAAGATCATTGCAGATGCAAAACACTAGTCTTCCCTATTGATGTAAAATCCACAAAACAGCCGAAACGTCAAATCTGTGTTTCGGCTGTTTTTTTCAAAAATATCAAAATCGCAGACTATTTTACTTCTCCCTTTCACTGGACTTAATCCAATTATTCTTTGGCTGCAGCATATTATTTCATTCCTGACTTTTCAAATCCATATAATATCCCAGTAAAATCCAGAAAAAAACGTCAAAATCTTTTGTCTGTCGAAACAAAATTTTTTGACGTTTTATATATTACAGCTGTTTCTTTAAGTCGATTTTAATATCGTATTTTTGAATTTTATAACTGAGTCCCTGCTTCGTTATACGTAATTTTTTCGCCGCTTCTGCAATAGAGCGAGACTCTTTCAGGATCATTTCAATAATATTTTTTTCAAAATCAGCAGTCAGATCCGGCAGCGACTTTCCCAAAGGAAGGTTTGTTCCATTAAAATTGAGGGTAAAGGTCTGTTCTGCACTCCGTGTGATATATTCCGGCAAATCTTGTGTCTGAATAATCCGTGAAGAAATAACATTGTAAGCGCCTTCAATGATATTTTTCATTTCACGGACATTGCCCGGCCAGGAATAAGAGAGAAAAAGCTGCTCTACTTCTTCTGAAACATCCATTACGTCTCGATCCATTCTGGCGTTAAAATAATCTATAAAATGCCTGGTTAACAGCTTGATGTCACCTTGTCGCTCCGAAAGGGGAGGAATGTCCAGACGCACGACGCTAAGACGATAGAATAAATCCTCCCGTATCTTCTTTTGCTGTACGCAAGTTTCCGGCAATTCATTCATAGCGGATACGACTTTTACATTAAATGGAATCGGATTAAAGCTTCCTATTCTAGTTACCTTTTTTTCTTCTATGACCTTCAGGAGTTTTGCCTGCATTCCCAGTTCCATCGAGTTGATTTCATCCAAAAACAATGTGCCTCCATTGGCAACCTCAAATAAGCCCGGCCGGTTCTCAGCTCCCGTGTAACTGCCTTTGGTTGTACCGAACAGAATACTTTCCAGCAGCGTCTCCGGTATTGCTGCACAATTCTGTGAAACAAACCGGTTCTTTTTGCGACTGCCCGATGTATGAATAGATTGGGCAATCAGTTCCTTCCCTGTTCCGGTCTGCCCATAAATCAGTACTGTAGAATCAGTCTCAGCAATTCGTTTAATCCGTTCTTTGATATCCTTCATCTGAGGATCACAGGTAATGATATCATCCGTGGTATACAGGCGCAACGCATCGTCATCCTCAGCCTTTGCCTGTTTCAGGGATACTTTGATGTCTTTGCGCTGAAGAGAGTCATCATCCCAGCGTGTAACCTCAGCCACACCAATAATCTGATTGTTATGCTTAATCGGAATCGTTGTATTAATTCCGTTAAAAATCTGATTGGTCTTGATGGCACGCATAGACTGAAATTCATTATAAATCGGCTGTCCGCTGCGAAGAACCCGATAAATACTGCTGGTTTCCTCTGTAAGATCCGGATATAGTTCTAAAATGTTCATGCCGCGTATGTCCTCTTCACGAAGACGGTTCAAATGAGGTCGATTGTTTACATAATATTCAATGTCAGCCTTGTCATTGGTCACTAAAATTGCATCAATATAGTTAAACACATTTAATATCTGTTCAACGTATCGTCTGAGCATATAAACTGGTTCTCCTTTTTCAAAGCAACAAATTATTTAAATTATTTTAGCATAATTTTTTTTTGCTTTCAACTATGCCCATCACAAGTAAAAAGGCACTATCCCCTTATCCCAGGGATAGTGCCTTTTTATATACTGCATATCCAGAAATAGATTACACCGTATTTTTTACAGGTCCAAATCTCTTCTGATCAATCTTATGTAATACATAGATCAGAACGAACAGAACGATTGCGGAAGCTATCAGAGCTGTCCAGTTATTTACAAAACCGCTGATTAAAAAGCCGATGGCTGAAACAATTGCACAAACCACACCATAAGGCATCTGAGTTTCAAAATGATCGATATGGTCACAAGCTGCCCCCATGGATGCCATAATTGTAGTATCTGATATCGGAGAAATATGATCTCCAAATAACCCGCCGCTCACTACGGCTCCAATGGTAACAGGAAGAGAAACATCCATAGCAAGAGCCATAGGGAATGCAATCGGCATTAAGATAGCCATAGTGCCCCAGGAAGTTCCTGTTGCAAGTGACATCACTGCACCGATAATAAACAGCAGCATCGGCAATAAAGCCGGATTCAGGAAATCACCGGTGATCTGTACCAGATAATCTGCAGTTCCAATCGCTTTGCACCCGTTTCCAAGTGCCCATGCCAGAACCAGAACGACAGACATATACATCATACCTTCCCAGCCTTTCTGCATAGTGCTCATACATTCCTTGAACGTCATGATTTTGTTTGCAACGCAGAGAATGATGAGGAGGAAAGTGGCCAGCAGGAAGCCCCACATGATCGCTGTTCTCGTAACTGTTCCGTCTATAGGTTCAAACGGGAAGCCGTGCCTGAACATTTCAAAGAATATGACGAAGAGCAGCACCACGATAGGCGCAAGCATCGTGCTCATCTTAGGCTTTACGCCCTCAGGCAGAACGATTTTCTCAGTCTTTCTCATAGGAACAGAGCCGTCATTGAGCAGCTTGCCCTCGTATTTCGCACGGTTCTGCGCTTTCAGCATAGGACCGAAATCAAACTGTGTGATTGCCATATATCCGCACATTACCAAGGTTAGTACGGTATAGAAATTGAACGGCGCGGAAGAAACAAACAGCCCCCAGCTTGTCTCGTCGCTTATGGAGGACGCCTGAAGTTCCACGTCTATGAGCCCCATTATGTAGATGCCGAATCCGACGATCGGAATCAGCGCACATATAGGGGAAGTGGTGCAGTCCAGGATATATGCAAATTTTTCTCTGGAAACCTTGACTTTGTCTCCTACCTTTTCAAATATAGGTCCGACAATCAGGGAGTTGCCCAGGTCTGTGAACCAGATGAAAAGACCGCTGAGCCACATGGCTGTTTCGCACTTAGG
>CABSEO010000031.1 GCA_902476665.1 uncultured Emergencia sp. | reverse complement strand
GTTTTCATGTTATTTTAATTCTCCTAGTTCACAAAAACTCTCTTTTTCTGAAAAACAACTTTCCTAAGCTCTAAATTTTTATACACTTTCTGCTTTGATAAAAAATAAATTCTCTCATTTGCTGACAGGATTTATTTAGATACTCAACATCTTATAGTTTATAACTTGTTTATACTTTCTTCATCCCAATATCTTTATTCTCTCATTGATAACGTCTCTCCTATATAACTCCAGTTTTCCTTTTGATAGCTTACATATTTCCAGTTACTTTCATCGATTTGTTTAATCTTCAATGTTCCAGTATAGACTGGTTGTTCGTCCACTCCACCTTCGCCAACCTGAAGATACATCATATCCCCTTCGGTATATCCTCCCATCAGCTGCATCCCATAACCGCCGCCAAATCCACACAACATAGTATAGGTGTTTCTTTCCGGGTGATAAAACTGGGACTGGCGCAGCTGTTTTGTATCGACATCAAAGTACTGCCTGATAGCCTCCTCCACTGCTTCTGCCTGAGCTTCCTTCTGGACATACTCTGCCCCGCCTACAATCGTCAGGTCCTCCGGCGTGACCGGTAAATTCAGAAGATTATTGTACGCACAAAAGTTGACCAAATCATCCGGCAGGATTTTCTGTACCGAGTCCCAGCCGTATGTATACATGTGACCAGTCGGGATCAGTGGAAACAGATATTTCTGTTGCCATTCCAAACGCTCCTGCTCGTTTAAGTTTCCCATTTTTATTTCCTTTTCAAAGCGATAGCTAAGATACTCCCACTTTTCCTCCGAAATCATCCGCACCTTCAGTTCTCCCAGTGGTTCCTTTTGCGGCTGGTCAAAATTTCCTTCCTCAATTTTCAAGGTAAGGATATCACCTTCCCGTGATACATCAGTGACTGAAGCTCCGTATTCTCCTCCCCAGCCGGAAAAAAGGGTATAACATTCTGCCCCTGCATCATAAAAGGAGGACTGATGCAGCTGCTGTGCATCCACTGAAAAATACTGCAAAACTGCCTCTTCCAGCTGCTCTGCCGGCGCCATACTATCTATATAGGATGCTCCGTCACAGATTTTCTGCCCTGCTGGTTCAGTCGGAAGCTCCAACAGATTATTGTAAGCTGCAAAGTTTACCAGATCATCCGGTTTTATTTCTGATGGGGAATCCCAGTTGTAACGAAACAGACGCCCGGTTGGAATCAACGGCTGCAGATAGGTTTGATCTGCAAATTCTGTTGAAATCTCTGTTTTCTTTTGTGCGCATCCCGAAAAAAGGTCCATCAGCATTACAGTAACGATTATTATACAGAGAACATTTGTCTTTTTCATTATATTCTCCCCACCTTTCCATTTTATCTTGCTAGAAGCTCCAGATTTTCTGCCAGTTTGAATATTTCTTTCTTTCCAATATTACCATAAATGTTAACTGAGATACCTCCCATATTTAAATAGATGGATTGTCTCCCTTCTTTTTCTGAATAAAACCCCTTATGCCCATCAATCTCCACTTCTGTTAATACAGAAGATTCTGTATCAATTAGTGTCGTTCTCTTTTCTGAATTATCCCACTGACAAATAAAAAAATAATGAGCATCCTTTTTAAACCTGATATAAGAATAATGTTCTACTTCTCTTTCATCTACAATTTCAAAATCAACTGGAATGTATTTAGGAAAGTAAAAATACTCCAATGAATCCTCATAATCTTCCGATACAATCTGTTTATATGTTTCGATGGATGTGTAACGTTCTTTTCTTAAAAAGACCGTTTCATAAAGAGAAAAACCATTTGCATCTGCTAAAAAAATCAAACTTCCGGATACAATTCCCGCAGTCAGCAAAACACTCGCTGCCCGCCGCAGTCCTTTGCTGTTCCAAGCGTGCCGGATACAATGCATCCGATAAGCCCGTTTAATCCTTCTGACAAAGCGCTTGGACGGAATGTAATCTTCCATATTGTTCTGATTTTTGCAATTCTTCCTCCTCAACCTGCCGCAGTGCTTCTGCAAGAAATACGTCAAACAGTTCCTCATTCAGCTTTTCCCTGCTCATCTGACCCCATCCCTTCTTCTGACATATTCCTTCATGATTCTGCGGCGGATTCGGCTCAAACGCACCGAAACATTTTTGGTCGAAATTCCCATCACATCTGCAATTTCTTCATAGCTCCATTGATAGACAACTTTGTAGATCAACACCTCCCTGTCTTCTGGTTTCAGCCCATACAAAATATTTTTGATTTCCTGCACCGTTTCTTCACTGGAAAACCTCTCCCAAGTGGGGTCAATTTCTATACTCTCCTCATCCTGACCCTCAAAATCGATTGGTACAATCTTTTGATTTTTGTGATACATCGTAATGGCGATTCTCTCTACTGTTACCAGCAAAAAACGTCTTGTCCGCATGCTGTCTGTCTCCGACAATCTATCCAAATGTTTGAGTGCACGAATAAACGCTTCTTCTACCGCATCTTCTGCCAGATGATGGGAATGCAGGATATCATACGCTTTTCCAATCAACACCCGATAGTGCTGACGAAAAATCGATGTGAATTTTTCCTGTTCCTCCTCACTGTATGTCATGAAAAGCAGCACTCTGCTCTCCCCCGCTTTCTTTTTAGACTAATATCTTCTTATATACACTCTACCGCAAATTCCGAAACCTGTCAATGATAAAATTGACAAGCTTAAAATGATGTAAAAAGACGTAGTATTTTATGTTTCAGTCAGTTACTATTATAGTAAGAATAACTGCGATTCTCGCCGATTTACTACACTTTAATTTTTATTTAGAGGGGGATTTTTATGAAACTGACAAAAAGCATTGCTGTCTTCCTAACACTTTCTATGCTTATTTCCTTAAACGCCTGTACGGCTAAAACTTCTGAACAGAATACATCCACAGCAAAGCAAACCTCTGAAGAGGATATCCTTCAAGCCTGCAAAAATCCTGAAACCTCTGCTAAAACGCTAAAAATGGTTAGCAAAACATAGGGCTTGACCCTCTTTCTCACAGCATGTATAATTCAGGTAAATAGGAAAATATCTCTAGACTAACCAACTGATTGCTCATGATATTTTCTATTGCAGCGATTATTTGACAGCACAAGGAGAACCCATTATGATTCGTGAAATTTGCAAAGACGAGGCTTTTCTGGCTCAAAAAGCAGAACTGGCCACACCGGAAGATCTGCAAGTTGCCGCAGATCTGCTTGATACCCTGATACACCACAAGGAAGGCTGTGTTGGACTTGCTGCCAACATGATCGGTGTGAACAAGCGCATCATTGTCTTTGATAATGATGGAAGCTATATGGTCATGTTCAATCCTCAGATCATCAAAAAAGCGGAACCTTACGATACTGAGGAAGGTTGTCTTTCTCTCAGTGGAGTTCGGCCAACCAAGCGCTGGAAATCTATTAAGGTTTCCTGGCAGAACGAAAAGTTTCAGCAGCGCCTGAAAACCTTCACCGGCTGGACTGCACAGATTATCCAACATGAAATTGATCACTGTGAGGGAATCATCATATGAAAAAATGTAAAATTACCGTTATGCGCATTACCCGCTACGAAGATTTGATAGTACAATATGAAAATCCAATTGAACATGCCTGCGATATGAAAGTGGGACAGATTTTCATTGCCAACGGCTGGGAAAAGCCAGATGGTTTTTGCCAGAGTGCATGGGACACCCTCTCCCCTTTCATCCTTGCTTTAAGCCATGGTGCAGAGAATTTTTATGACGGCTGGATGAAAAATCCCCGTTCTGCTATGCTTTCCTGCAATGATGGATTCCGTCCGGTAAGCTTTCTGGTAGAAACAATAGATGAAGATGCTGACTAAGGAGTATTGCTATGTTTAAAGATAAGGTTGTTGTCGTTACGGGTGGAGCCAGAGGAATCGGCAAAGCCATCACAGAAGAATTTCGTAAGGCAGGTGCACAGGTATGTGTCATCGACCTTTTGGAAAACGACTATTATATCGGTGATTTGGCTGATCAGCAGGTACTGGAAGATTTTGCCCAAAAAGTAATTGCTGACTTTGGTCATGTAGATTATCTGATCAACAATGCCCTGCCGCTTATGAAAGGTATCGACCAGTGCAGTTATGAAGAATTTAACTATGCCCTCCGGGTCGGCGTCACCGCTCCTTTTTACCTCACCAAGCTGTTTGCACCTCACTTTGCTCCCGGTGCGGCCATAGTGAATATCTCCTCTTCCCGCGATCGGATGAGCCAGCCCCAGACTGAAAGCTATACCGCAGCCAAAGGCGGCATTTCTGCCCTGACCCATGCTTTGGCAGTAAGTCTGGCTGGCAGAGTGAGAGTCAACTCCATTTCTCCCGGCTGGATTGACACTAATTATACCGTCTATGACGGTCCGGATGCTATTCAGCATCCATCCGGCCGAGTTGGCAACCCTTTGGACATTGCCAATATGGTGCTCTATCTCTGCTCGGACAAGGCAGGATTTATCACCGGTGAAAATATCTGCATTGATGGCGGCATGACCCATCAAATGATCTACCACAACGATTGTGGCTGGACACTGGAAAACCCAGACAAATAATATGAATTGACAAAACACCCCGCCTGTTCTCATAAGTTTGAGAGCAGGCGGGGTGTTTTTGATGTAAGGAAAAAGCCGTTTTACTGTAATTCTTCCAGAAAACGCTTGAGGTTGTCTAAACCGATTCGGATACCGAGCAGGCTGTCTTCGATTCCTTCAAATTCCAATCCCAGATAGCCGTCATAGCCTTCCCGTTTCAGCACACGCAGACACTGTTTTACCGGCACCATTCCATGACCGATGATAGTACCTCTCAGATAGTTTCCGGCACGGGAAGAAAAGAATCCCTCTCCCGGATTTGGCTCATTACCGCCTTTGACAATAAAATCCTTTGCATGAACATAGAACACGTAAGGTGCTGCTTTTCCACAGGATTTGGCTGGGTCCTCATCTGCACAAAGGAAGTTTCCCATATCACAAAGCCATCCGAAATTTGGATGATTGACTGTGTTGATCAGCTTTTCCACCCGATCCGCATCCTGTAAAAAGAATCCGTGGTTCTCTACCATGGTACGAATACCTTTCTGCCGTAACCATCCGACATCCATCTGCCAGACGCTCCACCACATTTTGCAAACCTCTGTTTGCTCTATCTGGACCAAAGCCCCATGCGGCATCATGGCGCATGCTTTTGCTTCCAAGTATCTGTGCAACATCCACCTTTTTCATCAGGCGCTGTGCTTCTGTTTTCGGATCGTTTGCAAGGAAATCTGCAAAAACAGTATAATTGGATACTGTCAGGCCAACCTTTTTGCACTCCTGCGCAATCTGCTGTGCATACTCCTCTTCACTTACTCCTTCTGGCGGCCGCAAATCAGTAAATTCGATTGCATCAAATCCCATTTCTTTTGCTTTTAAAACGCAATCCAGCTGTGTCATTCTTCCATCACGAAGATACTGCTGAAAGCTGTAAGAACTTACGGCAAATTTCACTGTTTTCTTTCTCCCTTCCAAGCTCTGCGGTCAAACTGTCAATTTTAAGCAATAACGACCTCATGACCTGTGCTTGCAGACTCATAAATTGCATCCAGAATCTTCATCAAGGTAATACCGTCCTCTGCAGGTGCTTTACATGGGGTACCATGTACCAGGCAGTCAATATAATGATTAATCTCCTGTTCAAACAGCCCATCAAAGCTCAGTGCTGTCGGCATACAGAGCTGTACATTGTTCATATAACCGTTTTGCTGACTGTATAATTCCAGTTCCGGGTCCAGTTTAGCTCCTGCTTTGGTTCCAAACAATTCAATCTTGCCTTCATCCTGCTTGATATTCAACGAGAAGGAAGCCTCAACCGAAACCACTGCACCATTATCGTAACGGATCATAGCTGTTGCAAGATCTTCTACGTTAAACTCTTCCTTTCCGGTAGCGGAAGATGCTGTATAGCCTTTCTTATCCTTCAGCTCACGTCGATCCCCCAGTTTATGGAATACTGCGCCATAGACTGAAGTCGGTTTTGGATTACCCAGCAAATAACGGGTGAGGTCAATAACATGGACGCCCAAATCGATCAGTGGTCCTCCTGCCGACATTTTTTTGTCACCAAACCATCCGCCTGGACTTCCATTTCGGCGCAGATAGGTTGCTTTCGCATAATACAGATCACCAAAATAATCGTGGTCAATAAAATCTTTGACGATTGCGCAGTCATTTCCAAAACGTCGAACAAAACCCACCATTAAAAGTTTTCCGCTTTCTTCGGCAGCTTTTTTCATCTCCTCTGCTTCTGTGGCGGAGGTTGCCATCGGTTTTTCGCAGAGAACATGTTTTCCTGCTTGCAGTGCTGCGATTGTGCAGGGCGCATGCTGGCTGTTCCAGGTACAGATGCTGACTGCATCCAGCTCAGGCAGTTCGCGAAGCATGACATCTTTATCGGTATAAAGTCGGGTAATACCGTACTTTTCACCCATCTCTTTCAGGCGATCTTCCCGGATATCACAAAACGCATAAACCTCCACATTTGGATTTTTTCGATAGGCATGGATATGACTTTCTGAAATACTTCCCGTTCCAATAATGCCAATCTTCAGTTTTTTCTCCATGACTTTTCCCCCTTTTGCTTATCGAATCAGATTTTTCAGATAATCTGCTGCTTTCCGGATGTCTGCCTGTGGATCTTCTCCCACTTCCCTCTCAATGGTCAAAAATCCATGATAACCGATTTCATCCAATGCTTTTAAATATTCTGGGAATGGTACCTTTCCTTCTCCCAAAGGTAGTTCTGTGAACGACTCACTTTCCAGCATCTCCGCTTCAAGCAATCCGTAGATAATTTCCGGATCACGATAGAAATTTCGGCGTCCGTCCTTTGCGTGTGTATGTACAATATAATCTTTCAGGGTATAGACCGCCTGAACCGGATCATCACCTGTCACCATAACAAGGTTTGCCGGGTCCAGATTGACCGCTACACCGGTGGAATGAAGTTCATCCAGGAAATGTTTTAAGGTAGCTGCTGTTTCCGGACCGGTTTCAATGGCAAAATGTGCGTCCAGAGAATCCGCATACTGTGCCAGTTCAAAACATGCCTGCTGCATCACTCCATAACGTGGATGACTGGGATCTGCCGGTACAACCCCAATGTGTGTTGTTACAATATTGGTTTCCAGGTCTTTTGCAAGCTCCAGAATTCGTTTAGATCTTTCGATAAGCTCCGGATTTTTTTCTTTATCACCAAAGCCATGACCCAGATCGCCGCACAAAGCCGAAATCACCAGACCATGATCCTTGACCATCTGCAAAAATTCCCGCCGTTTTGCATGGCTCATCTTTTCCGGAGAAAGTTCTCCTTTTGTGGCATATACCTGAATTCCCTGCACACCAAGGGAAGATGCCTTCTTTAATGCGGTAGGGATATCACTTCGGAAGGATTCCAGCAGCACACCAATGGAAAAATCGTACATGACAAATGCTCCTTTCAGCTTTTTGATCACTGGATTGACAAAATTTATATCTTTATTATATAATGGGCACAAATTACAAGTAAAGAAAATAATCTGCCATAAATTAACACAATCTTGCTTTTTTCAGGAAAGAAGGTTTTTTTACGAAACGACAGACCTCCTATGAAAATATCCAGTTTACTGATAGCAGCTTTCCTGTCATCTTTCATTTTGACCATCTAAAGCATGACGAGGACTTCATGATTCATTGGCAGAATGACCTGGAACTTCTTTACCTGGTGGATGGAGACGCAGAAATCACCTCCGACCATCAGCGTTGTACTTTTTCTCCGGGACAGATTGCTGTTATCAACTGCACCTGTCTCCATTCAGTCAAGGCTATCAACCAATCCTGTTCCTATTACTGTCTGATTGTAGGGCAAAACTATCTGGAACAGCAGGGCATCCCCATCAGTGAGCTGGCATTCTCCTTTCAGATTGATGATCCTGTGCTTCGGGAAAAATTCCAAACTATCTGTACCGAAATGTCTCAAAAGCTTCCCTTTTATAAATCCGAAGTAAAATCGGCTGTACTTTCTATCGCTGCCAGATTAAGTCGAAATTATTCCTGCCCGACAACCGAACCTTTTTCTCAGGATCGCCGCCTTGCCATGGTAAAATCTGCCATATCCTATATTCAAAAACATTACGACAAGCCACTGACCATCGATTCTATCAGTACCGAGGCAGGATTCAGCAAATATTACTTCTGCCGCTCCTTTAAAGAGATCACCGGAAGAACGGTGATTGATTATCTGAATCTGACTCGATGCAGCCACGCCCAAAGTCTTCTTTTATCCGGCAGCTGCAACGTCAGCGAATGTGCAGAACAGTGCGGCTTCCAAAATCTTTCCTACTTCTCCAAAACATACCGGAGATATATGGGACACAGTCCATCCAATCAGCTTTCCAGCATTCTTAAATAGTCCGACAGCAAAAAGCCACTGGTATTCCCAGTGGCTTTTTCTTATTCCGTACTCAATTGAGAGAAAATTAAGTGCAGATTTCCTGCTTCATCATACTCTGCCTTTATCTGATAACGGGGAAGTTTTTGTTCGATTAATTCCTGCACTGCTGCATCCTGCTCATAATTTTCATATACTGGAATCCATTCATCCTTTTCGTCCAGTACACCGCCTGCGCCCAATTTTACATAGCTTACCTGTGCAGTATAACCATCCTCGGTCTGTTCGATCTGATGAAAATATGGTTCTGTCACAATCGCTCCACCACGATGCGGCGGCGTATAAACTCCCTGCTCCTCATGGTAGGTATAAATTGTCGTATTTTCATGGGTACAAGAAACCCCTTCTCCCCAGATTTTCTGGATTGCTGTTTCAATCCATTCCTTCGGCGTAAAGGAATCGTCCATAACGCTGAAAATCAGTGGAGCAAGAAACTCATCATTCTCTGGATAATCCGGATACAATTCCGGCTGAGAATTACAGGTATAAGTATCTGGTACCATGTGAAATCCTGCATCAAGCTTTACCTGATTATCCAGTTTCTGCGGCGATGTATATTCTCCGGTATCTCCGGCAAAAGCAATCAGGGAATAAAGTTCGGGATATTCTTCTATCACGCTTTGGTTTGATTCCAACACGGTGTCAACCTGCTTTTCTCCCGGATAGGTCATCAGACTGCGCAGTGCTGTAAATTCTTCTTCCGTAATCGGCTGGTTATAAAGCTCAGGTGCTTCATAATGGCCATATCCATCCTCTTCCAGCGTTACTCCTCCCAGAGAAAACTGCCCGCCATTCAGCAAAAAGCCAGCCTCATAAAGTCCATTATTACAAACTGTCGCCGTAATGCTGTTAAGCAATGCCTCTACCGATTCTTGATCGGTTAAAGAAGATTCTGCACTGCTATCAGGTGTCAGACTTAAATTTATAATGGCAAAACCTTTTTCTATTTTTACATCAGCAAGATCAAGTCCATCTTCCGCTTGATACAAATAACCGATTGCAGTTCGTATGAGCTGTCCCAAGGTATCCTGTGGGCTTACCTCATAATAATGAACCGTATGCCCCTGCCTTTGAGTATCGTAGACACAAACTTTCCATTCGTTTGGGACATTTCCTGCCGGAAAAAAAGATTCATTTTGAGTATCATAATCTTCTTCCAGAGCTTTTGCTGTCAGTGCCCCATTTCCCTCGGTGTGTCCCAGCACACCAACATCCAATGGATGAATTTCCTGCTGAGTTTCTACATTATTTTCCGTTTCTTGGTCGCTTTCCGCGATCATAGTATCTTCGGTTATCACTTCATTTTCAGAGTCGATCCCTTGTCTGTGGCAGGCTGACAGAAAAATGGTGGCTGCTAAAGTCAAAATGACTATTTTCCTGATGGTGTTTTTCATCCTGTCACCCTCCTTTCCATTACAAATCAGATTTTTTACAAACATCTCTTGTTATTATTTCAGCACTTTCACTTTAAAAAGTCAATAAGTTTTGTCAAAAATACAGTTATTTTTCCTATAAGACAATTTTCGAAGAAATATCTGCTGTTTGTATTACTTGTGGATATCGATATCTTGCATGATGCTTTCCGGTATTTTGCTATGTATTCTTTTTCTTGTCTGAGCAAACAATAAATGTTACAATAAGAAAAGAAAGGAGGAGAAACAATTGGGCAAAAAAATCTACATTGCAATTGATTTAAAATCGTTCTATGCATCAGTGGAGTGCAGGGAACGAAATTTTGACCCGATGACCACCAATCTTGTGGTCGCAGACGCCAGCCGCACTGAAAAAACCATCTGCCTTGCTGTCTCTCCTTCCCTGAAAGCTTATGGGATTCCGGGACGTGCCCGCTTGTTTGAAGTAATTCAAAAGGTTCAGGAAGCAAATGAAAAACGCAAAGCAAAATCTCCGAACCAACAGTTTACTGGATCTTCCTGCGACGACAAAGAACTGAAATCTCATCCGGAACTAGCGATTGACTACCACATCGCCCCACCGCAGATGGCGCATTATATCAAAATCAGCGCACAAATCTACAAGATTTATCTCAAATATATCGCTGCGGAGGACATCCATGTTTACTCCATCGATGAGGTGTTTATGGATGTCACCAATTATCTTGCGATGTATCAGCTTTCTGCCCGGGAACTTGCCATGAAAATCATTTTGGATGTGCTGGAAACCACTGGCATCACTGCCACCGCCGGTATTGGACCAAATCTTTATCTGTGCAAGGTCGCGCTGGACATCGGAGCAAAGCACATCAAGCCGGACAAAAACGGGGTCCGAATTGCAGAACTTGATGAGATGAGCTACCGCCAATCTCTGTGGACCCATCAGCCTATCACCGACTTCTGGCGGGTCGGACGCGGATATGCCAAGCGTCTTGCCGAATATGGAATGTACACTATGGGAGACGTGGCCCG
>CABSEO010000030.1 GCA_902476665.1 uncultured Emergencia sp. | reverse complement strand
TTATACTCTTCTGTCAAAAAAGATTTTCTATCTTGGTTAATAGTTCTATAATATTTAAATTGTGCAACTGTTTATTGTAGTTTATATATTTTCTAGTTCATTTGTTAAATCCATCTGAAGATAATGTATTTTGGCAACGCCTTCATTTTCAGAGACCTCTAATAGGTCACATCCAGTTCCAACAATGAATTGTCTTTTCCCTTAGTACTTCATACTATTAATAACTAAAAATTTATCCCTTAACACAAATCTATATCAATCCCAAGTCTACAACCTTCTTGATAATCTTCTTTACTAACACAATTAGTACATTTTTTTCTTCAAATTTCTCTCAATGTTTTATCATTTAATGACTCAGATATACTTTTATTCTATACACCAAATAATCATAGATATCAATTTATTTGACATTTATATATATCGAAAAATTAAATCCTCACAAGCATCTATGCAAGCTTTGGGCACAGTATTTACCCATCATAGTATTGCCAGTGTAAAACATGTATCAATGCCAATTCTATAAGGATGTTTTTTCTTAATTACAAGAGAAAAAAATTTTTCATTTTTTTCATCCATATGCTCCAACGTTTTTTCAACAATACCATTAGCTACAGGTTTAAACAAAATAAACACAACTGTATTGACTTCTTGAGGAAACAAATCATTCTCTAATCTTATAATTGCTTAATCAAGGGTATACACTCACTTTGATATTAAAGAGCTTGTGAATGCCATCAATAAAATTTAAAGAGGCAGGCTCCTGCTTTTCTATTGCTGTTCATACTATGCAAAGTAATATGGCAATAGAAAAGAGATGCTCTCTTTGACGAAAGCATCTCTTATTCATACATCTTATTTTGTTGCATTTGTGTTGCATTTCTGTTACTTTTTGAACTGAATATTGCTTCACGCATGCCATTCTAAAACTCCAAACCCCAGTAAAATACCGGTTTTTGAAATTCCAAGAAGTGGAAAGATTAACGCTTGGAGAACTGGGAAGCTCTTCTTGCCTTTTTCAGACCGTACTTCTTTCTTTCCTTCATTCTCGGGTCTCTTGTCAGGAATCCTGCAGCCTTCAGAGGAGCTCTGTAAGCTTCCTTGTCAGCCTGGCACAGAGCTCTGGAGATACCATGTCTCAGGGCGCCTGCCTGACCTGTGAAACCGCCGCCTGCAACAGTTGCGATAACATCAAACTTGCCTTCGCAGCCTGCAACTTCGAAAGGTCTCTTTACCTCTCTCTTAACGATTTCCATTCCGAAATAATCTTCTAAGTCTTTCTTGTTTACAGTAATTTTTCCAGTTCCAGGGATTAATCTAACTCTAGCAACTGAATGTTTTCTTCTACCTGTACCTTGGTATTGTAATTTTGCCATTGTCTATTCCTCCCTTTCCTTAGATTTCCAAAGTTTCCGGTTTCTGAGCAGCATGAGCGTGCTCCGGACCTGCGTAAACTTTTAACTTCTTGAACATCTGTCTGCCCAGTCTTCCATCAGGAAGCATGCCTTTCACAGCGTGTCTGATGATTTCTTCCGGCTTCTTTGCCTGTAATTTTTCAAAAGACAGTTCTCTCAGACCACCTGGATATCCGGTGTGTCTCTTGTAGATCTTTTCTTTTCTCTTTTTACCGGTCACTTCCACCTTTTCAGCGTTGATAACGATTACATAGTCACCGCAGTCAACGTGTGGAGTATAGATTGGCTTGTTCTTTCCTCTCAGAACAGAAGCAACTTCTGATGCCAGTCTGCCGAGAGTCTTACCTTCTGCATCGACAACGTACCATTTACGTTCAATCTCTGCAGGTTTTGCAATGTAAGATTTCATTGATTTCTTCCTTTCTACCTACTGGGATACCTCTTACCTGTATCTGGTTCGGTGCTGCCTACTGGGATTGCATCCGCAGCAATCTGGTTCGACATGACTAAAATAACTTTAGCTTGCAGCGCTGCCGGGCCTTACGCCCTACGCATGCAAAATTCACTGTGGAAACACAGTGCAGAACTATTATATAGTAAAAATCAAGGATTTGCAACTGTTTTTTGCACTTCTTTGCGACATTCTTTTCTCTGCTTTTCGGTAAAATAAAGAAATAATACTTTTTTCTCAGCAAATATATTCCATTTAATGTAAAATATATAATCCATCATAAACGACTGCAAGGATACACTGTCATGGTTTGCTTAAAAAAGGCAACTATGCCAAAAAAATTAAACCGGGAACCGGAAAATCAAAATTTTGTATAACTTTTCCCTCTACCATGCCATATCCGGTACTTGAACGGTCATTCATTATACACATTTCTTGAAATTTCCGATTCTCGGTTAAGAATCCAATCTCCCAATGATACACAATTTAGCCAAAACAGGAAATTCGGTTGAATTTTCCCTTCCGTTACATCAACCGGCTCCTATGACACAAGTCAGCTGCGCCCCAGCCAGAGCTGACGCCTAAGTTATTCAAACAGCGGTGTAGAAAAATACCGTTCTGCGGTATCCGGCAAAATAGTGACCACAGTTTTTCCCTTGCCCAGCTTTTTCGCCAGCTTCAGAGCCGCAGCCACATTGGTGCCGCTGGAAATGCCGCACATCAGACCTTCCTTTGCTGCCAGATCTTTTGCTGTCTGCAGAGCTTCCTCATCAGATACAATATAAATGTCGTCGTAAATCTTCTGATTGAGTACCGCAGGAATCACGCCGTCACCAATACCCATCTGAATATGGGTGCTCACCGTCCCTCCTGCCAGAATCGCTGCATTTTCAGGCTCCACAGCCCAGATTTCTATCTGTGGATTCAAAGCCTTTAAAGTTTCTCCAATACCGGTAATAGTACCGCCAGTACCAATGCCTGAACAGAATCCATCAATAGGACCTGCCACCTGCTCCAGAATCTCAAGACCGGTATGATGCCTGTGAGCCATTGGATTTGCCTGATTTTCAAACTGCTGAGGTACAAATACTTTCGGATTCTCCTCGGCCATCCGATTGGCCATCTGAACACATTCCTCAATACAGTCTCCGATATTGCCGGCATCATGCACCAGCAGTACCTTTGCGCCATAATGTTCTACCAGATAACGACGTTCCTGACTCACAGAATCCGCCATGATGATAATAGTTTCATATCCCTTCACTGCCCCCACCAGTGCCAGACCGATTCCCTGATTGCCGCTGGTCGGCTCCACAATCACAGAATCAGGTTTCAGAATTCCGTCTTCTTCTGCCTTGTTAATCATATTGAGCGCAGTTCTGGTCTTTACAGAACCGCCCACATTCAATCCCTCAAACTTTACCAGCACTCTGGCTCCGTCAGGGTCAGCCATTTTGTTCAGCTGAATCATGGGAGTGTGTCCCACAGCTTCCAAAACATTATTGTAAATCATTTCCATATGCTCCATTCAAAATATTCTATTAGATTAGTATATCACAACGGGAAAAATCTGTCAGCTTTTTTTCCTTTTTTCCTGTCATCAGACAAATCTGCCTTATCCGTTGCCTTAAAGAATATGCAGAAAAAGCCTGATAAAGTCTTTGACAGCATCTTTTATCTGTGATACTATAGCTAAGTACAGTTGAATCAGACAGTTCGCGACCATCCTGTCTATAAACAAAACTACGGAACCAGTCTACATTATATGTCGGCATTTTTCTTAGTGTGCACGTTCCGCAGCACACTTTTTTATTTATGTAGAAAGTATCAAAAAGTCAACCGCCAGACAAAAGCGACGGGGCGGCCTTTTATTGATACAGAAATTGTCATGAAACTTACCTCTCAAAACATATAGAGGGCGTGTTTTAATTCTTATACCGAAGTTCCGTTTTCTGCAGGTCGTCCACAACTTTCTGATATACTTTTGTACCAAATTATTTTCAAAAATTATCAGAAGGAGAACTTAATGTCAGATTTACAAATGCAGCGCTACTCTGTCATCCCGGATAAAAATCCTCGCGAGATCGTATTGCTGCGGGGTACCGGCTGCAAATGGCGCAGATGCAGATTTTGCGACTATCACTTAGATTTTTCAGCAGATGAAACAGCCAATTTTGACCTGAACAGCAAGGTACTTTCTGAAGTCACGGGAGTCTTCCACAAACTAGAGGTTATCAACTCTGGAAGTTTTTGTGACCTGGACGAAAAAACCATGAACAGAATTCTGCAAATCTGCAGAGAAAAAGAAATTTCACAGATTCACTTTGAATGCCACTGGAAAGATCGGGATTACATCCCCGCCCTGCGCAGCCGCTTTGCCGCAGCGAAAATCAGTACCAGAATCAAAATCGGAATAGAAACCTTTGACTTTTTATTTCGAGAATCTTATCTGGATAAAGGTATCGATGAAACAGAACCTGCAATTATTGCAGAAAGCTTTGATGAATGCTGCCTGCTGCAGGGACTTCCCGGTCAGACTGAAGACTCAATGAAAAGGGACATCGAAACAGGCCTTGCGAATTTTGAAAGAGTCTGCGTCAATATTATGGTCAGAAATTCTCGTTCTGTTCTGCCTGACCCAAGGGTTATCCGTATTTTCTTTGATAAAGTCCGCCCTATCTATGAAAAAAATCCTCGGGTGGATATCCTGATGAACAATACTGATTTTGGTGTAGGAGGTGATATACATGTCGAATGAACTGGTTCTGATCATCAGCCTGATCTGTATCTATTCGGCCGTAGTGCTTTTTTATAGGCTGTTCGGCCGTACAGGCCTTTATATGTGGACTGTTGTCGCCACAATTTCTGCCAATATCGAGGCACTGATCCTCATTGACGCTTTCGGCATGGAGCAGACTCTGGGAAACATCCTGTTTGCCTCTACTTTTCTGGTTACAGATATTCTCAGCGAGACGGAAGGGAGAAAGTATGCCGGTACTGCAGTGAAAATCGGCATTACAGTCAGCGCAGTCTTTATTCTCATCTCCCAGTCCTGGTTTTTATATCAGCCAAGTCCTAACGACTGGGCAGCACCATATGTGTATTCGGTGTTCTCCAATACTCCTCGTCTGATGCTGGTTAGCATTGCGGTTTATGGTGTAGTGCAGGTCTTCGATGTCTGCGCTTATCATCTGATCTGGAAACATACGGAAAAACTTCTGGGGGACAGCCGCAAAGGGCTCTGGATCAGGAATAATGGCTCTACCCTTTTATCCCAGCTTCTCAACACAGTGCTGTTCACGTTCGGTGCATTCTGGGGTATGCATAGTCTGCCGACTCTTCTCAGTATCTGCCTGTCCAGCTATGTTATTTTTATTTTCACAAGTTTGCTGGACACGCCTGCAGTTTATTTCGCAAGACGCCTTTCAGACAAAGAAAAAATTCCGCATCAATAACAATATCGGTAAGATTTATGCTTTAAAACAAAAAAGACACAGACCGCAGCAATATGATTGTCTGCGGTCTGTATGATTTTATTTTACATGATCAGTCACATGCCTGCCAAAGTGCACATTGATGCACTGGTTCACCTCTTCAATACTTCCTCTTCTGACTGCTTCCAGCAGTTCCTCATGCTGTCTGATATTCTCCGATCTTTCCACACAGGAGTGCTTGTGATCGTATAGGATCACAAGATAGAGCTGGTTATAAAACGCTGCATACAGACGTTCCAGTGTCTGATTACCTAAAATTTTCATAACACTGACATCAAATTCGATGGCAAGTCTGGCAAACTCTGCTTCTCCCTGTTCACTGTAATCATCAGCAGCAGATTTTTGCATAGCAAGGCACTCTTCTATTCTGACAATCAGTTTGTCAATCAGATTCTTTTCCACACATTGTTCATAACAGCCAAGCAGCAGAATTCTGGCTGTCTCCTGAACTTCTTCAAAAAGGGTGCTGTCAATGGTGACCACTTTAGGACCCGCATTTGGAGTAAACTCAATCAGCCCCTCACTTTCCAGAACAGACAAAGCTTCTCGGATCGGTGAGTTGCTTACACCCAGTTCCATAGATAATTCCAGCATGTTGATCTTTTGTCCCTGTTCATATATCTGGTTGAAAATCCTTTCTTTTATCAGGGCATATATCTGGTCCTTCATTGTAGTTTTCTTTAAGATACCCATTTCCTGCACCTCTTACTTCACGATTAATTAAGTCACTTAATTTTATTATAATCTGCAAGTGCTGTGCTGTCAACCTGAAGCGGGTTGATTGTGCACAATCGATTATTTATAATCATTTTTTTGAAAAGAAATACAAAAAATATCCCCGATCCTCTTGACAAATTTTCAAAAACGCGTATTATAGTAGTGTAAGCTAAAATTAATTATCGCAATTACCTATATAAATTATAATAAAGTCCTAACCCAAAACTAAAGCCGTGCGGATCATCCGCACGGCTTTAGTTTTGGGTTATTCACTGTTTTCTATTAAAATCTACTGCTTCTCAATCGTAATCTTAATTCTCTTCTTTCCTTTTTTGTTCTTCCGCTTCTCTGGATTTCCCTGCAGAATTCTGCCGCAGAGACTGGTAAACTTATATACATAACGGAACAAGCCCTCTGTTGCAATCAGGAAAACTACCAGCAGCATCATAGCCTGAGTGGATATTTCATTGATCCCAAAGAAGTCTTTCTGGAAGAAAAGACAGTATCCCATGCCAAGAAGCATAACTGCAATAAGTCCCACATGAAAAGCATTGGTCGGTTTTGCAACTTTTCCCAGAATCATAAATCCCACCAGTGCCACCAGAATGGTGCAGGATGTAGAAATACATTCACTCTCTATATCAAATACCTGTCCGAAAATCACCAGAGAGCTGACGCTGACAAATGTAGTCAGTCCCGCCGGAGCGGCCATCTTGAACACATTTCCAAAGAAGCTGCCTTTAATCCGGTTCTTATTCGGTTCCAGAGACAGAATAAAAGACGGCACTCCGATAGTAAACATACTGATCAGCGTAATCTGTGAAGGTTTAAGCGGATAGGACAGCACACTGATCATAGAGAATAACGCAAGCAGCAATGAAAAAATATTTTTTGTCAGGAACAGGCTGGCCGATTTTTCAATATTATTAACAACTCTCCGCCCCTCTGCCACAACTGACGGCATTTTTGAGAAATCAGAATCCATCAGCACCAGCTGTGCCGCATTGGAAGCTGCTTCACTTCCCGAAGCCATGGCAATAGAACAATCCGCATCTCGCAGAGCAAGAATATCGTTAACTCCGTCCCCCGTCATTCCTACCGTTTTGCCTTGTTTTTTCAGCGCTTTTACAAACATTCTCTTCTGTTCCGGTGTCACGCGGCCAAATACCGTATATCGTTCCACCGCCTCAAAAATCGCACGCTCGTTGACCAGCTGTCTAGCATCGATATAGCGCTCGGCATTTGCAATTCCGGCTTCCAAAGCGATATTAGACACTGTTACAGGATTATCACCGGAAATCACCTTCACTTCTACTCCGTTGTCTGCAAAATACTGGAAAGTCTCTTTTGCAGATTTACGAATTGGATTGGTCAGATATACCAGCCCCAGGAGACGTACTTTGCCCTGAAGCGGCTCTCCCGCAGGCACATCCTCAGTCTGAGCAAAGGCAAGTACACGATATCCCTTTTCACTGACACTGTTGATTTCCTCTTCATAATGCGCAAATGCATCACGCAGGACAAACTCTGGTGCGCCCAGCACATAATTGCCGTCTTGATAAGAGGCACCACAGTACTTATATTTCGAAGAAAAAGGACAAACGCTGAGAGTTGCCCGTCCTGAACGTTCTGTAAAATAGCTCTGCATTGCGGCCATAGTGATATTATCCGCATTCTGAGCATGGGCCAGATCTCCCAGCATTCTGGAAAGCTCATCCTGGCTGATCTGATCGTCCATTTTCTGCAGATTAGCCACTTTCATCTCATTTTCGGTGATCGTGCCGGTCTTGTCCACACAGAGAACATTAACTCTTGCAAGGGTTTCAATACACCGCATGTTCTGCACCAGTACGTCCTGTCTGGCCAGTCTCATGGCACTGACAACCATGGCAATGCTTGCAGTCATATACAGACCTTCCGGAATCATACCCAGCACTGCTGCAACCATAGAAGTTACACTTTCAGAAAAGCCGTCCTCCAGAATAAAGCACTGCTGCACAAACAGAACAACACCTACAGGAATGATAATGATACCTACTGCCTTTACCAGTCTGTCCAGGGACTTGATCATTTCAGACTGTTCACCGTTTCTGTCTTTTGTTGCCTCAATAGTCAGCTTACTGATATAAGAATCCCTTCCTACTGCTGTAAGTCTGGCGGCACAGCTTCCAGATATGACAAAACTTCCTGACAGCAGCTTAGAATCTGCAGTTTTGGTTATCTCATCAGATTCTCCGGTTATCAGTGCTTCGTTAACCTGCACACTGCCTTCCACCACCACTGCGTCAGCCGGAATCTGACTGCCTGCACTGAGAATAATCACATCGCCCAGCACCAGTTCCTCTATGGCTACAGAAGTTTCCCGGCCATCTCTGAACACGTGGGCCTTAGGCATTTTCAGCAGTTTCAGTTTATCCAATGTCATTTTAGATTTTATTTCCTGGAAAATACCAATCGCTGTATTGGCAAAGACGATGAGCATAAAGCTCAGATCTTTAAAAGAGCCTACAGCAATGAGCAGCACTGCCAGCACCGTAAAGATCAGGTTGAAATATGTAAATACGTTTTCTTTAATAATTTCTTTAACAGTTCTTGTAGATGAGTCAACCTGTTCATTAGACAGACCCTGCGCTATTTTTTCTTCTGCTTCTCTGCTAGTTAATCCCAACATAAATCATCCATCTCCTCCATTCAATACACCCTATTGTACCACAAAAAACACCTGCGGCAAACAGCATTTGCCCCCCTGCACCCTGATAAACGTAGTAAAAAAGTATGATTTTACACAATCTTCACAGAAGCTTCAAACTCCCGGACGGTCTTCATCTCATATAACCTCTTTTATCTAAAATTCACTCGATAAGAATAAGGCCGAAATGGTTGCGCTGTTCATCCGGCTTCTGTAAAGTACGGATTTCCAGACCGAAATGTCTGGCTGTTGCAAAAACGTCAATGCCACACGCTTCCATAGATGGAATTGCTTTTTCCGGCTGTCTGCACCCTGCAGGATCACACTCCCTGCACAGCTTGCACATTCCACTTCCAAATCCCATTGCCTTATAATACCCGTCCAGATAAAGTTCTCTGGCGCAGTCTCTGGCCATATCTGTAGCGTTCCAGTGATGAACACGGAAAAGTATTGCAGTTTTATAACTGTCCAGTACTTTTCGAGTTCTTTCATAAGTGGGAGTCTCAGGAGGACAGCAGTGATTTCTTCCATAGCTGCCGCAGCCGAACTGGCATCTGAACACTGTCCATGGCGCGGTTACCACCTGACACGGTTCAATGACGACAGCAGGATCTGCCCCCTTTCCTTCCAGCATTCTGAGATATTTGTCCAGCCTTTTGTTTTCTGTCATGTCCTTTTCTCCTTCTATTTTTATCTGTCAGTATATCTTTTTTCAGACATTATTTTATCACAAAATAGACCTATCTGGATTCATCTGTCATACAAAAACAAAAGTGACTGCCAGCTGATGCTCCTCAAAAATCTCCAAGTAAAAAGCCGCCCATATCGGGCGGCTGCAGTTGAATTCACAGACTTTCCTAAAAAAAAGGGGGGGGCAGTCCTGCTTCTTATCCTCTCATCCGGTCGTTAAGCGGCATCATATATGCCTGCCATGCATTATCCCCCATATCTTCAGGTTTTGCACAGTTTCCTAAAATAATTTCTTTTGCTGCTTCATAATTGTCTTCAATGTGATCCATCAATGTTTCCAGTATTCTCATGATAAACTCCTTTCCAATTAATTAAATCTCAACCTCGCTTGCCGCACAGTGAAAAAGTAAAATCCTGCAATATAAAAACTGCAGCAACAGCCACAGCTTTATATAATCATTTATCTACGCTGTCTCTTCAGTGTAGATCCTGCTTTATCCGTCTGTCCAACTAGATATGCACCAATATTGCCTTCTCACTGATATCAGCTCACTGCATCAGACTATCACAAGTTTTTGCGTTCGTCAAGAGGGTCTTTATTTTTTATATAAAACTGTCCTGTAAAAATCGTTAGAATACAGTACTTTTTCCATAAACAGAAAACGCCCTCACAACCTGCCGATGGCCTTTCTCCATATCGTCTTTTTCTCAATCTTGAGTCAGTTATCCATAATTATCTGTTTCAGTAAAATTGAGTATAAAAATCAGAGTAAAAGGCTAGGCGCTGAGTATAATTTAATCATATTTTGCTGTTTTTTTAACCAAAATGGTTTTAAAATGACAAGAAGAGTATAAACGTTTATACTCAAAATCAGAAATATTTAATTTTCTGGTTAAAAAACTATCATATTTATACTCATCTCAGCACTTTTTTCAATTTCTGGTTAACAATAACAGAAATAGTTTCACTTCTTTCAAAAAATCCCCCGATAGAGAAATGCAGAATTATATTCGGGAACCAGATCAATGAAAGAACCTGAGAATAAAGCTTCATGTTCTGCTTTGGAAAAAATAGAGCCGCTGCAGAATAGATGAATCCTTGTCTATTCTGCAGCGGCCCTTATCTGATTTTCGTTTTCCGGCTCCAGCCTTCCCTCATTGTTCTGCTGTAAACAGTCTGCAATAATTAAGGCCCACAGCTTATTTTATCACCACTTTGTGGAATTTTTTCTTACCTTTCTGGATCAGGATTTCGCCATCCTTGAACAGTTCCATAGTCACATTCATTTTCGGATTTGTTACTTTTTCTCCGTTTAAAGAAAGTCCGCCCTGCTCAATGGTTCTGAAACCTTCACCATTGCTCGGTACCAGTCCCAGTTCCTTAATCAGAGATACCAGTCCCCTGCCGTCACCTTCAAAGTCTGCAGCAGCCATTTCTGTAGTCGGAATGTTGGCACTATTTCCGCCGCCTCCAAAAGCGGCTCTTGCACCTTCCTGAGCCTTCTTGGCCTCTTCCTCTCCATGAACCAGTTTAGTCACCTCGTAAGCCAGAACTTCCTTAGCCTTATTAATCTCTGCACCTTCTAAAGAAGCCAGACGTTTTACCTCGT